>NZ_WBXM01000011.1:0-142543 GCF_033042135.1 Haloechinothrix sp. LS1_15
CCTCAACCGGCTCCGGCGCATCCGCCGCCTGCGGCTGCCCCGGCTCCTCCGAACCCGACAACCACATCATCCCGGCCAGCACCAGCCCCACCACCAGCACGCCAGCGACCACCGACGACAGCAGCAGTGGCCACCGCCTCACCAGCCGAGACGACGAACCCGAAACATTCTCATCCGTCACAGTCGACACCTAAGAAGAGCTCCGCAGGCCGGAATTTCCGGCACCTGCTATCCGGATATGGTCTGTTGTATCCCCGAGCTGGCGATCAACTTAACACTCCCGCAGGAAGCACCGAGTGGGGTGGTCCGTTCACGATCCGTGAAAACACCCACGGTGGCGGTTTGCCGACATCACCCGTTTCATCAGCGAAAACCGGTGGGGTGAAGCGGGATCCGGGACGCTACGTGACCACGGCGGGCGGTATCCGAGGTGCTGAATGGCAAGTTATTCGCGTTCACTCGACAGTGTGTTCATGATTTCGATCGAGTAAATTCACTCCATAAGGTGACTACTGGGCCGTAGCTCTCCCGAATTCGGAGGGCGTACGGCACTTAGGTGTTCCTGTACTGCCCACAGTGCACCTCGATGCGCAGCGAATACCGTGATCGAAGACGCGATGCGGTCCGGGCATGCAAAGGCCCGGCCAGCATGTGCTGGCCGGGCCCGTGCCCGCCACGGGAGGGCGAACTGTCAGCCGGTGACCGGAAGATCCGCCTCGGTCGGAGTCGGCTTCGGTGCCTGCGGTACCTCGGGCTCTGCCGCTGCCTCGCCACACGTGGCCGAGGCCAGCACGATCTCCAGCTCGCCGCCGCCGACCTCGACAGCCAACGCCTGCGTGGTGAACCCGCGCTCATCGGTGAACTGCTTGTTGAACGTGATGTGCGCCAGCGGGTCCAGCGGGATCTGCGTGTTGGCCTCCGGCCCCGGGACATCGATCGGCTGGCCGAGCAGGCGCAGGTTGGCGACGTCGAAGGTGCCGGTGTCGCCCTCGCAGGCCACGGTGATCAGGTCCGCGGACAGCACGGCGGGCGCATCGAAGCCGTTGCCGTCACACACCTGCCCTGGGTCGAGCAGATCTGTCAGGGGAGCGAGTTCTTCGGGAAGTTCCTCCGTACTCGGGACGCCCTCGCACAGTGCGCCCTGTAGCTGCTCGAAGCCCTCCTGCAGCTCCGGGGGTAGCCCGTTGTCGATGGGCAGGATCTCCACGTTGGCCAGCTCGACCGATGCCTCGCTGTCCCCGGCGGTCACCGTGGCCGCCTTCAGGCCGAGCAGCGGGTTGTCCGGCAGTTCCACCAGCGAGTCGGACTGGGTCGTGCCGTCGGTCGACTGCACGTGCGGCTGGGGTGGATCGATGATCCCGCTGATGTAGGCACCGTAGGCCTCCGAGGGGCCGGGGGTGGCGTGACCGATCGAGGTCCCGATCAGCAGCGCGGTCGCCGCGGTGAGAGAGCCGACCATGGCTCCGAGTCCCGCGAGTGCTCGTCGTCTCATACGGTGTGTGCCTTTCTCTGGTTATGACTGGTCCACCAGGACAAGCGTCCCGAGTGGCACTTCAGTGAGGTGGTCGAGCGCCTCCTGTGGCACGCGAACGCAGCCATCGCTGGTCGCGGTGCCGAGCACGTCCGTGGTCGGCCAGGTGTGGATGGCGACCGTGCCGGGCCCGCCGCCGTAGTCGTTGAGCGTGTCGCTGTGCGCTCCGAGCGGCAGGATGACGGGGGAGAACTGCTGGTTCTCGTCGGTGAACGAGCCGAGCAGGAAGGTACGACCGGTCGGTGTCGGGGTTTCCGGCCTACCGATACCGATCGTCCACGTGCCGATCTCCTCGCCGTTGGACAGCAGACGCAGTGTCTTGGACCCCAGGTGGACGTGGATCTCGTAGGGCGTGTGTGCTCGCTCGAGGTCCGCATCCGGCAGCCATCCGGTGGAACCGTTGGGTCGGGAGGGCAGCAACACGCGGACCCAGCCCTCGCGCTCCTCGACGATGGGCAGCCAGGTGTCGTTGATCTGGGTCGGCTCCATGCGGGCGATCTCTGCGCCGCCCGGCTCGGCGTGCACGGTGGTCGACGTGCGCGGATGCACGATCAACCCGTCGGTGGAGCCGTGCGGCGCGGGATCAGCGGGCGCGTCGGCGACGGTGGTGTAGGTACTGGATTCCGTCAGCTCGTCCGGCTCGGAGGCCTGCTGTTCGACCTCATGCCCCCGCAGCTCGCCAGCCGGTGCCGCCCCCGAGCCGGCGACCTCGGAGGGCTCGATCAGCCACATCATCCCGCCCAGCACCAACAGCACGGCCAGCACACCTGCCGCGGCGGACAGCACCGTCGTCGGCCACGTTGCCGTGCTCGTGTCGGCTCGTGCGTGCCGAGGGGCGCGATGTGCTGTCACAGGGTGCCTCGTCGTGTTAACGGTCAGGATGAGCAGGAGCCATCACGCAATGGCTCAGTTGCCTGCTATATCTGCGCTATACGGGTGAACGTTACACACGCGTCAGAGGCACGGGCTCCGGAGTTTCGTGCACGGGTCGTTATCAGGGGGTAACACCGCCGCGACCGTGCAACGCGTCGAGATCCAGACGTAGCCCGGCAGGGCGTCCGAGACACGATGTGGAAGCCCGGTAGTCATGGCGCAGCAAACGACGAAGCTCGCATGGCCTGGTCAGCGCCGTCGTTGCGCTCCAGGCCCAGGAGGCTGGCGAGCTCGCGCATGGCTCGCGGTGACGGCGCCGCGGCGGGTGGCGCCCTCGGAATCCGAACTGGATACGACCTACCTTGCGATAGTCCACCCCCTTGTGAGAGTTTGTCTCATATTAAGACAGAATATCGCTGCGGAGGGTTCATGGTGCGGGTGGTCCAGTGGGCTACTGGCGGTGTCGGTAAGGCTGCGATCGAAGCGGTGCAGGCTCATCCCGAGTTGGATCTGGCCGGTTGTTTCGTGTATTCCGAGACCAAGCGCGGTAAGGACGTCGGTGACATCCTCGGCACGCAGCACGTGGGTGTCACCGCCACCGACGACGTCGAGGACATCCTGGCGTTGGACGCGGACGTGGTGGTGTATGCCCCACTGATCCCGAATGCGGGTGAGGTGGCGCGCATCCTGCGGTCCGGCAAGAACGTGGTCACCCCGGTCGGCTGGTTCTATCCGAGCGAACGTGATGCCGAACTGGTACGGGCGTGCGTCGACGGTGGCGTCACGTTGCACGGCATCGGCATCAATCCCGGTGGGACGACCGATCTGTATCCGCTTGTGCTCTCGGCGATGTCGTCGAAGGTGACGTTCGTGCGGGCCGAGGAGTTCTCTGACATGCGCAGCTACGACGCCCCCAGGGTGTTGCGGGAGGTGATGGGCTTCGGCGGCACCTTCGAGCAGGCGCGCGATTCCCCGATGCTTGGTCTGCTGACCGGTGGGTTCACCCAGTCGGTGCGGATGTGTCTGGACACACTCGGATTCGCCGACGCCCCGATCCAGACCTCCCACGAGATCGCCGTGGCCGCTGCGGCCATCGAGTCGCCGTTGGGGATCATCGAGCCGGGCCAGGTCGCGGGACAGCGCTTCGTGTGGGACGCGATGGTCGGCGATCAGCCGGTGGTCCGTATCGCGGTCAACTGGCTGATGGGAGAGCAGAACCTGGAGCCTGCCTGGGAATTCGGGCCTGACGGGGAGCGCTACGAGATCGAGATCAAGGGAGACCCCGACACCTTCGTGACCATTCGGGGCTGGCAGCCCGCGAGCATCGCGGAAGGGCTGAAACGCAATCCCGGCATCGTGGCGACCGCGAACCACTGCGTCAATTCCATCCCGTATGTGTGCGCGGCCGCACCCGGGATCACATCGAGCTTGGACCTGCCCGTCGTCGCCGGGCGTGCACATCCGGAAGTGGGGGCCCCGCGTGGTTGAGTCGTTGCGAGACCGGCAGAAGGCACTGGTTCGTCGAGACATTCAACGGGCGGCGTTGCGGCTGTTCGCCGAGCGCGGTTTCGACGCGGTGACCACCGAGGAAATCGCGGCGGCCGCAGGTGTCGGGCACAGTACCTACTTCCGGTATGTGACCAGCAAAGAGGACCTCCTGCTTGGCACTCTTCGCCGGGCAGGCGCGGCCATCGTCGACAACCTGCAGGCACGCCCTCGCAGCGAGTCGGCCGAGGAAGCCATGTGCCAGGCGAGCCTGCAGTGGAGCCGAGCATTCATCGCCGAGGAGGAGGCACTGGACAACTGGCGCGCCGCGGTTCGCGCAGCACCGCAGCTACTCGACCGAGTCGCAGTGGTCGGCTCGTTCGAGCGCGCGCAGCTGACCAAACTCCTCGGCGACCGGATGGGCGCGCCACCCGAGGAGGACCTCCGGCCCGGCCTGCTGGTTCACACGGTGCTCGCTGCCGCCGAGTTCGCCTTCCTGCGCTGGCTCGAACACGACGACCCCGGTGGCCCCACCTTGCATCAACTCACCGAACAAGCTCTCGAAGGAGCCCGCACCCAATGCTGGAAGTAACCGACTCCACGGCGGCCCACCCGGTGCGCAGCACCGGCATTCTCCGTGTATGGATGGTGGTCGCCGCGTTCGTCCTGGCAGGCGCCGCGGTACCGATCGCCCTGCATATCGCGCGCTACGGCCTCAACGTCGGGCAGCTCATTCTGGTGGCGTTCACCTGGATCAACGTCATGATCGCCCTGTGGGAGATTTCGCTGAATCTGCGCATCTCCCTGATCGAGCGCCAGCACAAGCAGTTCGTCGCGGACTACCGCGGACGCGAGCTCGACCGGGTGATCGACTTCTTCACCGCCCGCATCCGGCTCCGTGAGATTCTGCGGCCCAGTACTTGGGCGCAGGTCTGGTCGTCGTACTCGCTGTTCGATCCCGCCTATGCCAACCGGAAGTCGTTCGGGTTCTGGGTCGACTCCGGCAACGGGTACGTGACGCTGATCCCGTCGCTGCTGTTCATCTACGGTCTCACCTTCGACATCATGCCGGCACGCATTTTGGGGATCATGGGCCTGGTCATCTTCTGGATGATGTTCTACGGCACGGTCCTCTACTACGTCGCCTACTTCGCCAACAAGGAATACGTCGGGCACACCAAACGCAACCTCGCGATCTTCATCGGCGGGACCAACAGCCTGTGGATCTTCGCGCCGGCATGGGGCATCGTCGCCAGCATCATCCTGATCACCACCGACTCCTACGGGTTCCTCCGATAAGCCCGCACCCACCGAACGCGGTATTCGCCGGGGCAGGGTGAAGACCCGGAAAAGCTCCTCGCGGCGCATCTCCAGGAACTCCCGCAGGTGCGCCGAGTCTTCGTCCGCATTCGCTGCGCCATTACTACCGGGAGCCGACAACGACGCGGCCGGCGCGGGTGTCCCGTCGCCGGTCGCGCCGTTGTCCTCGGGTGGCCTGCTGCGGCTCGTCGGCTCCCTGGCCCCTGCGGGTACGGAGGGCTGAATCAGGCCTCCACCATGTTCCGCAGCACGTACTGCAGGATGCCGCCGTTGCGGTAGTACTCGGCCTCGCCCGGAGTGTCGATCCGCACCCTGGCATCGAACGTGACCGTGGAGCCGTCCTCGCGGGTGGCGGTGACCTGCACCGTCTCGGGGGTCTGCCCGGAGTTCATCGCGGTGATCCCGCTGATGTCGAAAGTCTCCGTGCCATCGATACCCAGTGAGTCGGCCGATTCGCCGTCCGGGAACTGCAGCGGAATGACGCCCATGCCGATCAGGTTCGACCGGTGGATGCGCTCGAAGGACTCGGCGATCACGGCCCGCACGCCAAGCAGGCGGGTTCCCTTCGCGGCCCAGTCTCGGGAGGACCCCGAGCCGTACTCCTTGCCGCCGAGCACCACCAGCGGGATCCCCGCGTCGGCGTAGTTCTGCGCGGCGTCGAAGATGAATGCCTGCGGCCAGCCGGGTTGCGTGAAGTCCCTGGTGTAGCCGCCCTGCACACCGTCGAGCAACAGGTTCCGCAGCCGGATGTTGGCGAAGGTGCCCCGGATCATCACCTCGTGGTTGCCCCGGCGGGAGCCGTAGGAGTTGAAGTCCTTCCGCTCAACACCCTGCTCTGCCAAGTACCGCCCGGCTGGCGAGTCCAGCTTGATCGCGCCTGCGGGGGAGATGTGGTCGGTAGTGACCGAGTCACCCAGCTTGGCCAGCACCCGAGCGCCGGAGACGTCGGTCACCGGTTCGGGCTCGGGCCGCATGCCCTCGAAGTACGGGGGCTTGCGGACGTAGGTGGAGTCCGGGTCCCATGCGAAGGTCTTGCCGGTCGGCGCGGGCAGCGACTTCCATCGCTGGCCACCGTCGAACACGTCAGAGTAGTCGGTGACGAACATCTCCTTGGAGATCGAGGAGTCGATGGTGCGCTGGACTTCCTCAGGTGAGGGCCAGATGTCGGCGAGGTAGACCTCCTCGCCGTCCTTGCCGATACCCAGCGGCTGCCGCTCGAAGTCGAAGTCCATCGTCCCGGCGAGCGCGTAGGCGATCACCAGTGGCGGTGAGGCCAGGTAGTTCATCTTGACGTCGGGGTTGATGCGGCCCTCGAAGTTCCGGTTGCCGGACAGCACCGAGACCACCGTAAGGTCGTTTTCCGACACGGCTTCGGAGATCTCCTGCGGCAGCGGGCCGGAGTTGCCGATACAGGTGGTGCAGCCGTAGCCGACCAGGTGGAAGCCCAGCTTCTCCAGGTACGGCCACAGGCCTGCCTGCTCATAGTAGCCGGTGACCACTTGCGAGCCGGGCGCCATCGAGGTCTTCACCCACGGCTTCGACTCGAGTCCCTTGTTCACGGCGTTGCGGGCCAGCAGCGCGGCGCCGAGCATCACCGAGGGGTTCGAGGTGTTGGTACACGAGGTGATCGAGGCGATCACCACGGCGCCGTGGTCGAGCTCGAACTGGCCACGCTCGGTCGAGTTGACCGTGACGGGGTTGGTCGGCCTTCCGTTCGCGCCCGCGGCAGCCGACCGAGCGGCGACCTTGGTCTCCTCGCGGAACGACAGGGAGGGCGCGTCGCTGGCGGGGAACGACTCCTCGTCGGCCTCGTCCAGGTTGGTGTGCGGTACCTCCTGATCGTGGTTGACGTAGCCGCGCAGCTCCTGACGGAAGGACGGCTTCGCCGCCGACAGCGCCACCCGGTCCTGGGGTCGCTTCGGTCCCGCGATGGACGGGACGACGGTGGACAGGTCGAGCTCGATGTATTCCGAGTAGGCGGGCTCGGCGGTCGGGTCGTGCCACAGACCCTGCTCCTTGGCATACGCCTCGACGAGGTCGAGCTGCTCCTGCGGGCGGCCGGTCAGCGACAGGTAGCGGATCGTCTCCTCATCGATCGGGAAGATCGCCGCGGTGGAGCCGAACTCGGGGCTCATGTTGCCGATGGTGGCGCGGTTGGCCAGTGGAACGGCACCGACGCTCTCGCCGTAGAACTCCACGAACTTGCCGACCACGCCGTGCTCGCGCAGCATCTCGGTGATGGTGAGCACCACATCGGTGGCGGTCACACCCGGCTGCAACTCACCGGACAGCTTGAAGCCGACCACGCGCGGGATGAGCATGGACACCGGCTGGCCGAGCATGGCCGCCTCGGCCTCGATGCCACCGACTCCCCAGCCGAGTACACCGAGACCGTTGATCATGGTGGTGTGCGAGTCGGTTCCCACGCAGGTGTCCGGGTAGGCCTGGCCACCCCGGGCCATGATGCCGCGGGCCAGGTACTCGAGGTTGACCTGGTGCACGATGCCGGTGCCCGGCGGCACGACCTTGAACTCGTCAAAGGCGTTCTGCCCCCAACGGAGGAACTGGTAGCGCTCCTTGTTGCGCTCGTACTCGATCTCGACGTTGCGCTCGAAGGCGTCCGCCCTGCCGAACACGTCGATGATGACGGAGTGGTCGATGACGAGCTCGGCGGGGGCCAGCGGGTTGACCTTGTCCGGGTCACCGCCGAGCTCGGTGATGGCCTCGCGCATGGTGGCGAGATCGACCACGCAGGGCACGCCGGTGAAGTCCTGCATCACCACGCGTCCCGGGGTGAACTGAATCTCGGTGGCCGGCTCGGCCTTCGGGTCCCAGTTGGCCAGCGCGGAGATCTGCTCGGCGGTGATGTCGCGCCCGTCCTCGGTGCGGAGCAGGTTCTCGAGCAGGATTTTCAGGCTGTAGGGCAGCCGTGCGGAGCCGGGTACGGCGTCGAGGCGGAATACCTCGTAGGATTCGTTGCCCACGGTGAGCGTGGCGCGGGAGCCAAAGCTGTCCTTACTTGCCGGTGCAGTCACGTCTGTCTCCAACGAGGTCGACATAGTAGTTCGGGCTTGTCGTTGCGGCCTGGTGGTGCAGGCCCGGGATGTATGGCGCAGCGATACGGCGATTCGGGCGGGTGCCCGGCAGGTCGGGGCTCGTCCATCGACACGCTCGACCTCAGTCTACGACCCTAAACCGTACGCTCGTACTTTTTGTAGTTCAAGCCTACCGCGCCGGTTGTGAGCACGCCGTTGCGGGCACGGGCAGCTGCGAGTCATTCCCCGGCGTTCCGCGGGGCCACTGGCACCACCGGCGCTACTTGTTACCCATTCGGGTGAGATTCCAGTGGGGCCGGGCATGGCGAGTGGCGGCATGTCCTGCCGCCGACCAGTGAACGGAGTGTTCGCTGAGGTCACAAGGATCGAATGTGGTCATTGTGACGCATGAGCACGAGTGGTGCGGCGTGGCCCGCTGTGGCATGTTTGGCTCCTGAGGTTGACAGCTCCGCAGATGTGTCGAGTCCGCGTGCGGCGAGCGTGCCGCTAGGGCCGGGCCGGAGCGGGAGGTGGAGTCCGTGTACGTGAACAAGCGGCGCCCCGGCGGGGGCGAGAGACACCGGGGTCGGCTGCTCGGCGCCGTGGTGGCGACGCTCGTGCTGGCGCTGGTGGCGCCGGTACACGCCGGGGCGGTACCGCCCCCACCGCCCAACCCCGATAATTCCGAGCTCGAGGAGAGCAGGCAGGACGAGCGTGCCAGGGCAGGCGAAGTCGGTGAGCTCACCAACCGGCTCGCGGAAGCCTCCGATCGGCTCGCCCAGGCGCGTGCCGAGGTCGCACGGAAGAAGGAGCTGGTCAACAAGGCTCAGGTGGACCTGGCAAATGCCGAGGATGCGGCGGCCGAAGCCGAGCGTGAGGCCGATCGTGCGCGGCGCCAGGCCGACCGTGCCGCGGAGGACTTGCAGGAAGCCAGACAACGCGCGGACCGGTTCATCGCGGGCAGCTACCAACAGGGCAGCACGGTCGGTTCGGTGACAGCCTATGTCGGCTCGGAGAGTAGGGAGGACCTGCTCGCCAGGGAGCAGCTGCTCGGTGCCGTCGGCGGCAGCGAGATCGACGCGCTGGAAGGCGTGCGCGAGGCCCGCGTCGAGAAGTCGAACGCGGACGCGGCCGCTGCCGAGGCCGCCGAGGTCGCCGAGCGCAAGCGGCAGGCGGCCACCGACGCGGCGGCGGCCGCGGAGTCCGCGCTCGCCGAGGCCAACGAGGCCCGGAGCTCACAAGCCGAGCGGACCGCGGAGCTGGAGGCCGAGCGGGACGCGGTGGCCGAGCAGCTGTACCAGGCACAGCAGCGCGTGTCCGACCTCGAGCAGCAACGGCAGCGGTTCGAGGAATGGCAGGAGGAAAAGCGCCGCCAGGAAGAGCGGGAGGCACGCGAAGCGGCACTCGCGGCGGCGAACAGCACGGTCGCCGAGCCGGGACCATCCCCGTCGCCTGCGTCCTCGGTATCCATCGAGACCGTGATCGAGCGAGCCAAGTCGCAGCTCGGAGTTCCGTACGCCTGGGGCGGTGGCAACACGCAGGGGCCGACGCGCGGCGTCCGTGACGGCGGGGTCGCCGACGCGCACGGCGACTACAACAAGATCGGTTTCGACTGTTCCGGGTTGATGGTCTACGCGTTCGCGCCCTACCGCACGATCGCCAAGTTCAGCGGGTACCAGTACGACGAGGGGCGTAAGGTCCCGCTGTCCCAGAAGCGCCGTGGCGACCTGCTGTTCTGGGGAACCAGCGGCATCCACCACGTGGCTATGTACCTGGGTAACGGCCGGATGATCGAAGCACCGCAGTCGGGCGGGCATGTGCAGATCGTGCCGGTCCGCTACGGCGACATCCTGCCGCAGGTCACCCGCATCATCGAGTAACGCAACCGCGGTCGCACGAACCGCAGGCGGGGCCGTCCGGCCGCGTCGGCGTCAGCGGTGGACGGAGCCGGGTGCGTCCTTGAGAGGATGTCCACGAGCGGACATGGCTCACCGACGAGGACGTGATGGCCGAGTGACCGCGACAGCGCGGCACCTTCACAACGGTCACACCGTTCGTCGAGCAGGGTGTGGGGCACACACCGCCGGGCAACCACGCGGCCGGTGGGTGACCTTCGAAGGTACGTAGGCGAGGAGGAACTGTGACCGAACCCGGCCAGGGGAGCTACCGGGGCGATGGCGAGCTCGGCCGTGACGGCACCGACACCGGGCAGGAGACCGCCGGGCAGGGCCACTCCACGCCAGCACGGGACGCGCAGCTGCTCGAACGTACCGTTTTCGAGGTCAAACGGGTGATCGTCGGGCAGGACCGGCTCGTGGAGCGCATGCTGGTCGGCCTGCTGGCCAAGGGACACCTGCTCCTCGAAGGGGTTCCGGGAATCGCGAAGACGCTGGCCGTGGAGACGTTCGCGCGGGTGGTGGGGGGATCCTTCTCCCGTATGCAGTTCACCCCCGATCTGGTGCCCGCCGACATCCTCGGTACCCGCATCTACCGGCAGGGTCAGGAGGAGTTCGACGTGGAGCTCGGCCCGGTCATGGCCAATTTCGTACTGGCCGACGAGGTCAACCGGGCGCCTGCCAAGGTGCAGTCGGCGATGCTCGAGGTCATGGCGGAACAGCACGTGTCGATCGGCGGCACCACCTACCCGATGCCGGAGCCGTTCCTGGTGCTGGCCACCCAGAACCCGATCGAGAACGAAGGGGTTTACCCGCTGCCGGAAGCACAGCGCGACCGGTTCCTGTTCAAGATCATCGTGGATTACCCCTCCGCCGAAGAGGAGCGCGAGATCGTCTACCGCATGGGGGTGGAACCACCGCAGCCGCACCAGGTACTGAGCCCGCAGGAGCTGGTTCGGCTCCAGGGGGTCGCCGCGAACGTCTTCGTCCATCACGCCCTTGTCGACTACGTCATCCGGCTGGTGCTCGCCACGCGCACACCGAACGAGCACGGGTTGTCCGATGTGGCGGGATGGGTGTCCTACGGTGCCTCACCACGGGCCAGCCTCGGCATCATCGCCGCCGCGAGGGCGCTGGCCCTGGTGCGCGGCAGGGACTACGTACTGCCACAGGACGTGGTGGACGTGGTACCCGACGTGCTGCGGCACCGACTCGTGCTCTCTTACGACGCGCTGGCCGACGGGGTACCGATCGACCACATCGTCAACCGGGTCCTGCAAACCGTGCCGCTGCCCCAGGTGACGGCACGGCCGCAGGGTGGAACCGGCCAACCGACGGCAGCGGAGGTGTCCGGGTAGGCGATGACTCCGCGCGCGCAAGCAGCAGCTCACGGCGCACGGTGGGCACCGCCCGTGCTGCGCGGTGACCGGCTCGAGGCCGGGCTGCGCACCCTGGAACTGGAGGTGCGACGCAGGCTTGACGGCTTGCTGCAGGGCAATCACCTCGGTCTGGTTCCGGGACCGGGCTCGGAACCCGGTGAGGCACGCCCCTACCAACCTGGCGACGATGTCCGCCGCATGGACTGGGCGGTGACCGCACGCACGGCACACCCGTATATCCGGGACACGGTGGCCGATCGCGAGCTGGAGACCTGGATCGCGGCGGACCTGTCACCGAGCCTGGATTTCGGTTCCGCGGTCTGCGAGAAGCGGGACCTGGTGGTGTGCGCGGTCGCGGCGATCGCCCACCTCACCCGTGGTGGCGGGAACCGGATCGGAGCGCTGCTGTCGAACGGGGCGGAGCTCAAGCGGGTGCCGGCCAGGGGCGGACAGGCGCACGCCAGAGGGCTTGTCCGGTCGGTGGCGCAGCTGCCGTCGGCGCCGACCGGCACCAGGGGAGATCTGACGGCCCTCGTCGAGCGGCTCCGCCGCCCGCCGAGGCGGCGCGGGTTGGTGGTCGTCGCCTCGGATTTCCTGGGAAGCACCGACTGGGAGCGCCCACTGCGCGCGTTGGCCGCGCGGCACGACGTGATCGCCGTCGAGGTGGTCGACCCGCGGGATATCGAGCTTCCCGAAGTCGGAACGGTGGTGCTCGCCGATCCGGAAACCGGCAAGCAGCGCGAGGTGCACGCGTCCACGCGGTTGCGTAAGGAGTTCGCCGCAGCGGCACAGGCGCACCGCGACGAGGTCGCAGGCGCGCTGCGCCGCGCTGGTGCCGGTCACCTGGTGTTACGCACGGACTCCGACTGGATCGCCGATACGGTGCGCTTCGTGGTCGCTCGCAAGAGATTGTGGTCGGGAGGGGCGGGATGAGCCTTTCCGGATTCACAGCGCCGTGGTGGTTCCTGTTGCTGCTGGTCCTCGCGGCAATGGTCGCGGCGTACGTGCTGGTCCAACGATCACGTCGCAAGCGGACGTTACGGTTCGCCAATCTCGAGCTACTCGACCGGATCGCCCCGAAGTCGCCGGGCTGGACCCGGCATGTGCCCGCTGTGCTGTTGCTGGTGGCGCTGATGCTGCTGACGTTCGGGCTGGCCGGGCCGACTGCGGAGCAACAGGTGCCGAGGGACCGGGCCACGATCATCCTCAGCATCGACGTCTCGCTGTCGATGGAGGCCACCGACATCGAGCCGACCCGGTTGGAAGCCGCCCAGGAGGCGGCGCAGTCCTTCGTGGAGGAGATTCCCGACGGGGTCAACCTCGGCATCGTCTCCTTCGCGGGCACGGCCAGCGTGCTGGTCTCGCCGACCACGCAACGGGAGAGCGCGATCAACGCCATCGAGAATCTGTCGCTGGCGCGTTCCACCGCGACCGGCGAAGGGATCTTCGCCTCGTTGCAGGCGATCGAGAGCTTCTCCGCGGTCGTCGGCGGCGCCGACGGGCCACCACCCGCCAAGATCGTGCTGCTCGCCGACGGCAAGCAGACCGTGCCCACCCAGGATCCGAACGATCCAAGGGGCGCCTACACGGCCGCCAGGGAGGCAGCCGATGCCGGAGTGCCGATCTCGACGATCTCGTTCGGGACCGAGCACGGCACAGTGGAGATCGAGGGCCGCACCATTCCGGTCCCGGTGGACGACGTCGCCATGGAGGAGATCGCCCGCATCACCGGTGGCGACTTCCACAAGGCAGCCACGGCCGAGCAGATCGACGAGGTCTACACCGGGCTCGGCGAGCAGATCGGCTACGAGGTGCGGGAAACCGACGCCAGTAGGCCATGGATAGCGCTCGGCGCGATCGCGCTGATCGCCGCTGCCGGGTCCTCGCTGCTGATCGGCCAGCGGCTGCCCTGACTCCCGCCGCCGGCAGCGGGGAGGTGGCATGCGGTGGCGTACTGTGGGGCCTCATGCTGGGCGGACAGCGACCGGACCACCCGTCGCCCGATCAACCGGCGAGAACGGTCGACACCAGCGTCATGCTGTGGCTGATCGCGGCGGGCTGCGCGCTGGTGAGCGTGCTGCTGGCGCTGGTGTCACTGGATGCGCTCGTCGCGGTCGGGGCAGCCGAGGTGAGGGCCGCAGCCGAGCCGACAGCGGAGTCCGTCGCGCGGGTGGCGATCGTGCTCGGTCTCCTCCTGCGGGGCATGCTTGCGGCGAGCTGGCCGGTGCTGGCGCTGGTGATGCGGCATGCACGACGCGCGTGGGCGCGCTCGCTACTGACGTGCACGGGCGCGGTGTGGGCGGTGCTGACCCTGCTGGGGATCGGCAACGCGCTGGCGGCAGGCAAGCTCGCGGCGGTCATGGCGCTGCTCGACATCGTCACGGTCGGGATCGCGGCCGTTGCCACCGTGACGATGTACCGTGTCGGACCGGCCCCGGGCAAGGCTCCTGGCCAGGTGCCGGGACCACGCTGACCCCGCCGACCAGGCGTACCTGCGCGCGGCCTGGGTCACGGCGCTGCGCCCGCGAAGGCATGTTGGCGCCAGGCCTCGTACACGGTGATCGCTGCGGTGTTGGCGAGGTTGAGGGAACGAGAGCGGGGCACCATGGGCACGCGCAGCCGCTCGGTGACGTGGGGGTCGCGGGCGACGTCCTCGGGCAGCCCGGCCGACTCCGGTCCGAACAACAGCACGTCGCCTCGCTGGTAGGCCACGTCGGCGTAGTCGCGTTCGGCACCGGTGGTCAGCGCGTAGACGGTGCGCGGTCGTAATGCGTGCCATGCGGCGTCGAGGTCGGCGTGGACATGCACCGAGGCCAGGTCATGGTAGTCGAGGCCGGCGCGTTTGAGGTACCGCGCTTCCAACGAGAACCCGAGTGGCTCGATCAGGTGCAGTTCCGAGCCGGTGTTGGCCGCCAGCCGGATGGCGTTGCCGGTGTTCGGGGGGATCTCGGGCCGGTAGAAGACGAGGCGGAACACTGTCACTCCTACAAGGGCTACGCACCATCCCGCAAACAGCCCGTACCGCATCTGGCACCGGGGCCGCAGCGCACGACTCCGACTGTCGCACAGGCGCACCGGGCGGCGCGGTTCCGGTGCGTTCACAGCCGGGCGGCGGGTACGGCGTTCGGGCCACTATCGGGGCGGCCTGCCATGGCACATGCCACTCGGGCGGAACGACCGGACGGTAACTCGATAGCCTCGTGCGGGACGGTTCGTCGACGGATGAGGAGATGGGCACGTGGCACGTTCGGTACTGGTGACCGGTGGCAGCAGGGGCATCGGTCTGGCCATCGCGCGCGAGTTCGCGGCCAAGGGGGACAAAGTAGCGGTGACGCATCGCGGCTCGGCTGCGCCGGACGGCCTGCTCGGCGTGCAGGCCGACGTCACCGACGCCGAGCAGATCGACGCGGCGTTCACCGAGGTCGAACGCCAGCACGGCCCCGTCGAGGTGCTCGTGTCCAACGCGGGGATCACCGACGACACGCTGCTGATGCGGATGGACGAGCAGCAGTTCGGCAGCGTGGTCGACGCCAACCTGGCGGGTGCCTACCGCGTGGCCAGGCGCGCGAGCAGGGGCATGCTGCGTGCCAAGTGGGGGCGCATGATCTTCATCTCCTCGGTGGTCGGGATGGCAGGCGGGGCCGGTCAGGTCAACTACGCGGCGAGCAAAGCCGGCCTGATCGGGATGGCACGCTCGATCACCCGCGAACTCGGCTCCCGTAACATCACGGCCAACGTGGTCGCCCCCGGTTTCGTGATGACCGACATGACGGACGCGCTGAGCGAGGAGCAGCGCAACGCCGCGCTGGACCGCATCCCTGCCGGCCGGTACGCGGAACCGACCGAAGTGGCCAGCGCGGTGACCTTCCTCGCGTCCGAGGAGGCCGGATACATCAACGGCGCGGTGCTGCCGGTGGATGGTGGCCTCGGGATGGGGCACTGACCGCGGCGCATGGGACGCTGACCCAGACCATTTGACGATCGTCCATCCCGGACACCGAACGAGATACCGGAGGGTAGTTCACCGTGACAGGTCTCCTCGAGGGCAAGCGGCTGCTGATTACCGGCGTGATCACAAACGCGTCGATCGCGTTCCACGCGGCGAAGGTGGCTCAGGAACAGGGAGCGCAGGTCGTGCTGACCGGGTTCGGCCGGTTGTCACTGGTGGAGCGGGTGGCCAAGCGTCTCCCGCGCGAGGCGCCGGTGGTGGAGCTCGACGTGCAGAACCGGGAACACCTGGACAGCCTGGCCGATCGGGTGAGGGAACACGTCGACGGGCTCGACGGCGTGCTGCACTCCATCGGATACGCACCGGAGTCGTGCCTCGGCGCGCCGTTCGTGGAGGCGCCGTGGTCCGACGTGTCGCAGGCTGTCCAGATCTCGGCGTACTCGTTCAGCTCGCTGGCAGCGGCGACGTTACCGCTGCTCGGCCCAGGGGCGTCGCTGGTGGGCATGGACTTCGACGCGCGGGTCGCCTGGCCGGCCTACAACTGGATGGGCGTGTCGAAGGCTGCCCTGGAGTCGGTCAACCGCTACCTCGCACGTGACCTCGGTGCTCACGGTATCCGGGTGAACCTGGTATCGGCAGGCCCGATCAAGACCATGGCGGCGCGTTCCATCCCCGACTTCGCCGAGCTCGAAGGTGGCTGGCATGACCGCGCGCCGCTGGGGTGGGACACCGCGGATCCGACCCCGGTGGCCAAGACGGTGTGTGCGGTGCTGTCGGACTGGCTCCCGGCCACCACCGGCTCGATGATCATGGCGGATGGCGGCGTGCACGCGACCGGGCAGTGACACCATCCGCACCGACGAGGACACGTGGAGGAAACCGACCTCGATGAGCTACGACGCGTTGCTGTGGTTGTCGTTCGGCGGGCCGGAAGGACCCGACGACGTGATGCCGTTTCTGGAGAACGTGACCAGGGGCAGGGCAGTGCCGAGGGAGAGGCTCGAGGAGGTCGCCGAGCATTACCATCACTTCGGCGGCGTCTCGCCGATCAACGAGCTCAACCGCAAGGCCATTGCCGGCGTCGAGGCCGAGCTGCGCGCGCAAGGGGTGGGCATCCCGGTGTACTTCGGCAACCGGAACTGGGAGCCGTACGTCACCGACACCGTGGGGCGGATGGCCGCCGACGGGGTCCGGCGGGCGCTGGTGCTGGCCACGAGCGCTTACGGCGGGTATTCGGCGTGTCGCCAGTACGACGAGGACATCGTCAGGGCGCTGGATGCCGTCGGCCACGACGCGCCCGAACTGACCAAGCTCCGGCAGTTCTTCGATCACCCGCTGTTCGTGGAGTGTTTCGCCGACGCGGTCAACGTGGCCCGCATGCAGTTGCCGGAGAAGGTGCGCGGCACGGCGCGACTGGTGTTCACCGCGCACTCGGTTCCGGAGACAGCTGATCGCGCCTCCGGCCCACCCGCGGAGGGCGGGCGGCGGTACTCGCGGCAGGTCGCCGAGGCCGCCCGGCTGGTGGCAGCGGAGTGCGGGATCGACGGCTACGACGTGGTGTGGCAGTCCCGATCGGGACCGGAGCACGTGCCGTGGCTCGAGCCGGACATCGTCGACCACATCGACATGCTCGCGGAGAAGGGCACGCAGGCGGTGGTCGTCTGCCCGATCGGGTTCGTGTCGGATCACCTCGAGGTGATCTGGGACCTGGACAACGAGGCCGCCGAGCGTGCGGCCGAACACGGCATCGCCTTCGCCAGGGCACTGACACCGGGTGGTGACGCGCGATTCGCCCGCATGGTGGTCGAGCTGGTGCGCGAGCACACCGAAGGCGCCCCGGCGCGGAAGCTGTCCACGATGGCACTGGCTGGGTGCACGGTCAACGGCGCGCCCTGCGCCGAGCGATGCTGCGAGCCTGCACCGGCGCGCTGAGCGAGGGCGCCCCGCATCACCCCGCCTGGTCGGCCATGAACCAGGCCGCCGTCGCTCCGAGCAGGGTGGCGTACCGTTCCTCGGCGTCGATCCTCCCCTCGAAGCCTGCCAGCTCGAGGCTGACGGCGCCGTGGGCGGCCGCCCACAACACGCGCGCGGCGGCCAGCGGGTCGGCTGGGGCGAACACACCGGTGTCGATGCAGCGGGCGACGGCGTCGGCGAGGGCGTGCAGCGGCCGCAGGCTCGCGGCGTAGGCCTCCTCGGACGGGGTGAACCCCGGGATCGCGCGCTGGAACATCACCGCGTAGTAGGCGCTGTTGGCCAGCGCGTTGTCCCGGTAGGCCCACCCCATGGCGGTGAGGCGGGACAGGGGATCACCGGCGGGTACGTGGTCCATCGCTCGGTGCAGGCGCTCGAAACCTTCGCGCCACAGCTCTTCGGCGATACCGGCTTTGCCCCCGAAGATGGTGTACAGCACGGTGGTCGAGCAGCCGAGCTCGGTGGCGATCCGGCGCATGGTCAGCGCGCCTGGCCCCGCACGCTCGAGCAGGTTGCCAGCGGCATCCAGCGCCGCGGTGCGTCGTACCTGGTGTGCTCGGGCGCGCGCGGCCGCCATCGACGCCGCTGCCGCATCATCCTCGGTCGCCATTGCCACCTCACGAACCATGGTGTAACACTGTTTCCTAAGGGTAACATTGTTACAATCCGGAGGCGCGTGGCGTGCCACCCGGGTGAGGAGGCATGTCATGTCAGCATCGGCGCGCAGGCTTGCAGGCATCCTGCTGGTGGTCCTGCCCACGGTGGCTTTCGGTGGCACCAGCATCCTGTCGCTACTCATCTCCGATCCGGCATACGCCGCGAACCCGCTGCGGCAGGATCTCTGGCGGGCGGGACACGCGCACGCCGGGATCCTGCTGATGCTCTCGTTGATCGTGTTGCTGTATGTGGACCAGCTGGCTCTCGGACCCCGGGCTCGCTGGTTCGCCAGCCACGCCGTGCCGCTGTCGGCGATCCTGCTCCCCGCGGCGTTCTTCCTGTCGGTACTGTCCCCGGACGCGACGGAGCCCAACGCGCTGATCAACCTGGCCTACGTGGGCGCCGTGGTACTCGCCGCAGGGTTGCTCACGGTGGGGATCGGCCTGCTCCGTGGCCGTGGCGAGCAGGCGGCTACCGGGTCCGAACCGGGGCCCGGCGCGGGGTCGCGGGTCGGGTAGGGACGCCGTTACCGGTGCCGGTCGGCGTAACCGCCGAGCACTCGGACGGCTTCGGAGACCGCGGCGCAGCGGGCGGTCCGCACCGCGCTCGCCAGCGGACGCAGGGCCGCCGCACGCTGCTCGGCCGCGCTCGCGGACAGCGCGGCTCCCGGCTCGTCGGCCGCTGCCATGGCCACGATCGCGTCGACCTCGTCGGCACGCTGGAGCAACCCCACCGCGCGCGGCGGCATGCCCTCCGGCCACGGAGGTGCCTGCGCGGAGCTCAGGCGCTCCCGTACCGCCTCGTGAGCTTCGGGACGGTGGCTGGCCACCTCCAGCGCGAGGAGATCGCTGGTGCTCGCCCGTACCGCGTCGCGCAGCTCGCGCTCGGCCTCGGCGAGCCCGGCGGTGACACCGCCCCCGCCCTCCGGTGCATTGTAGACCGTCCAGATCAGCTGGTTGTCCGGTGCCTGTTCGGGAACAATGCCGAGCCCCAGCCCGTCGAGCACTGCCGCCTCGCCGCGTGCCAGCGCGGCCCTGGCGAAGGGTCCGGGCACGCCGAGCCCGCGGACGTCGCCTGCGGCGGGCAGCACCAGGGTGGCGCTTCCCGCCCGGTTCCTGCGCAGCGCGGCAAGCAGTTCCGCTGCGCTGCTGGCGCGCTCGAACTCCAGCGCCGAGGCGGCGCCGGCGTCGGCCGCGACGATCTCCTGGGGATGGCCCCAGTGCAGCAGCGCGTCGAGCGCATCGTCGGGCGCGGCGCGCTGCGCGAGCCAGGCAGCGGACCAGACCACCAGCGTCGCGGACGGGCAGCACATGATGCCCCAGGATACGGCAGCGACGTCAGCTCGCCTGGACCAGCCCGGCGCCCACATCGGTCGACGGCAGTGGTAGCCGGCGCGACCGCTGGCTCAACCGCGCCCACAGTTCCCACGCCCGCGCCTCGTACTGCTGCGCGAGCAATGCCGCGACGCCAGAGATGTGGGGAGTGGCCATGCTCGTGCCGCTGGCGGACCTGGTGCGTTCCGGCATCAACCAGCTCGAGTGCACGTCCACCCCGGGTGCGACCAGGTCGACCTGGCCCACGTCACCGACGGTCGCAGCGGAGAAGTCGGCGATGCCTTCCTCGCGGTCGACGGCACCGACCGCCATGACGGTTGGGCAGTTCGCCGGGTGCCCCACGGGCGCGAGCACACCGTCTGCGCGCCTGCTGTCGTTGCCCGCGGCGGCGATCACCATCGTGCCGCGCCGCATGGCACGCACGGCGGCCTCCTCGAAGGTGCGGGAGCAGGGGTCGTCGGGCTCGACGGGGGAACCGAGTGACAGCGAAGCCACGGCGCAGTCGTGCTGTATCGCCCAGGAGATGCCGGCGAGGATCCCGCCGTCGGTGCCTGCGCCGTCGCGGTCGAGTACCTTGCCCGAGTAGATCTCGGCTTCGTAGGCGACGCCGTATCCTGGGCCCTGTCCGGGGTCACGCGGGCCGCAGGCGGTGCCGATCACGTGCGTGCCGTGCCCGTGCTCGTCCTCGCTGCCTTCGGACGAGATGAACGAGGCCGCCTCCACGGTGCGCTCGGCGAAGTCCGGGTGTTCGGTGGCGAAGCCGGTATCCAGCACCGCGACACGTACGCCCGCCCCGGAGGCCTCGATGCCGGTGGCGCCGACCGCGCGCAGCCCCCAGGTCAGCTCGGTGGCATCGGCGGCGGCGCCGGTACGCAGCGGCGCCTCGATGGCGTGCACGACGCGCTCGGGCTCGAGCGCGGTGATCGGCCCCCAGCCGGTGATGGCGCGGCGCAGCGCGTCGAGCTGGTCCGGGTCGGCCTCCACGACGCAGGTCTCGAGGTCGTGCAGCACCAGCCCGCCCGCCTCGCGCAGGGCCTCGGGGGTGTCCGCGAGTCCCGCGTCCGCGGTGCTGACCGCCCGGATCCCCGCCACGGTGCGCAGCGCGCGCCTACCCGCATCGCCCGATCCTTCGGCGAACAGCACCAGGTACCGCCCCGTTGCCGTCTGGTTGCTCGACCACGTCATCGCTGTCCCCTCACCCGCGCCGTGTGCGCCATCGGTGTGCTTCAGCCCGCCTCGCGGAGGGTCAGGAGTTCATCGTGGCGCAACGCGGTCGCGGTGTCACGCGCCGTCAGCGCGGCAGCGGCCTCCCGTGAGTGGATCGTGCTCGTGTCGTGACGGTCGGGTCAGCGCGGTATGGCCACCACGCGGGCCCCGCGTGCGGGTACCAGGGTGATGTGGCGCGGGCGTACCCGCTCGGCACGGGGGCGGTCGGGTGTCAGCCGGTAGCGGGTCAACGCAGCACGCAGGATCTCGACGGCCTCGACGAGCGCGAACCCCGCGCCGAGGCAGCGGCGCACCCCGCCACCGAACGGTAGCCAAGTGCTCGACGGGGTGCCCTCGCCGGTGAAGCGTTCCGGCCGGAACACGTCCGGCAGGTCGTGGTGAGCACCGTCGCCGTGGATGACCCCGATGGCGGGCATGACGGTCGTGCGGGCCGGGATGTGATAGCCCCCGAGCTCGACCGGTTCGGTGGTGGTGCGGGCGACCTCGGTGATGACCGGGTGGAGCCGCATCGACTCCTTGGTCACCGCCTCCAGGTAGCCGTCGTGGCCGCTGTCGGCCGCGCGGGTGGCCTCGGCGTGGGTGCGGGGATTGCGCGCGAGCTCGTGGAAAGCCCAGGCGAGCGCGGTCGCGGTGGTCTCGTGCCCGGCGAGCAGCAGGGTGACGAGCTGATCGCGCAGCTCGACATCGGTGAGCGTGTCGCCGTCGATCTCCACGGCAAGCAGCCTGGAGAGCACGTCGTTGCGGTCAGCGAGATCGCTGGCGCCCCTGCGCTCGGCGATCTCGGCGTACAGTAACGCGTCGACCGCTTCGAGCTGCTCCTTGCCGCGGCGCCAGCGACCGAACCGTTGCAGCGTGGGGCTGTGCCAGCCGAACACGTCGAGCGAGCCGATGTCCATGACGCCGCGCAGCGCATGGCGGAGCGCGGTCAGCCGGGGCCCGTCGCCGAAGCCGAAAACCACCCGCAGGATCACCTCGAGGGTGAGCCGCTGCATGCTCAGGTGGGAGGCGAACGGTACGTTTCGCGGCCACCGCTCGACCTCCTCGGCTGCCAGTTCGGCGATCATGTCGCGGTACCCGCGCAGGGCCGCACCCGCGAACGGTGGCATCAGCAGCTTGCGGATCCGGCGGTGTTCGTCCTCGTCGGTCGTCAGCACCGAGTGCGGCCCCATCACGGGCTTGAGGATCATGTTGCCCTCGCCCGCGTGATACGTGGTGACCGGTCCACTGAAGACGGCGCGGACATCGTCCGGGTCGGACAGGCTGACGGCGCTGCGTTCCGGGAACAGGCGCAATCGCACCATCGGACCGTAGTGACGGTGCAGCGCGGGAAGTAACCGGTGACGCTGAGTGCCGTACAGCACGCTCTGCACGGCCATGGGTGCCCGCGGTCCGGGAGGGAGCGGGAGCCTGCGCGAGGCCGCCGGAAGCGCCGTGGCCGGCTCCGGCTGATCCGAGTTCGTGACGGGATTCGTCGCGGGGTTCATGGCGGGCCTCCTCGCGGCGGGCGGACACACTCGTTAGACGCATGTATAACACGGTGAGCCGGGTTTGTATACGGCTGTATAAATCGGTGGTGATCGGCGGTCGGAGAGGCCGGATGGTCCGGATAAGGTGGAGCACGTGGGACACCGCGAGGATCTGCTGGCAGCCGCGCGGCGGCTGCTGGAGGACAAGGGATACGCGCACATCACGGCCCGCGATCTGGTCGCGGCCTCCGGCACCAACCTTGCCTCAATCGGCTACCATTTCGGTTCCAAAGCAGGCCTGCTCAGTACCGCGATCGGCGAGATCCTCGACGAGTGGACCGAGCAGCTCGCCGAGACCGCCATGGCCGCCGAGGTCACCACCCCCATCGAGCGGGCGCACGTCACCTGGGTGGCGCTGCTGGAGAACCTGGACAGCAAGCGAGCGCTGCTGCTGTCCTTCATGGAGGCGGTGGCTCAGGCCGAGCGGTCGCCGGAGCTGCGCGAGCAGTTCGCCCGCCAGTACCGGCACGTGCGTACCAGAGTCACCGAACTGGTGACCGCCTCGCTGCACGAGCAGCTGGACCCCGACGACCCCCGCGCCAGGGCCATCGCCAGCTTCGTCGTCGCTACCTGTGACGGGCTGGCGTTGCAGTGGCTGCTCGATCCCGAGGACATGCCCTCGCCCGACCAGCTACGGGCTGCGCTGGAGATTGTGTGGTCGCCCGAGGCCAGCGGGTAGAGCCCATCAGGCGCACCGGCTGCCCCTGGGCTCGCTCGGGCGGAAACGCACCCGCTGACCGGGACGAGCCTGGGCGGCCAGCGGTAGGTCCGCTGCCGTGACCACACCGATGACCGGGTAGCCACCGGTGACCGGGTGGTCGGCCAGGAACAGAATCGGCTGCCCGTCCGGCGGCACCTGGAGCGCGCCTGCCACGAGCGGTTCCGGGGCCAGCTCGGCCGCGGAGCTCCTGTGCAGCGCTGGACCGTGTAGCCGGAGCCCCACGCGGTTGCTCCGCGGCGTCACCTCGAACGGCACGGAGCCCAGCAACTCCAGCGCTTCTGGGAGGAACCAGTCGTGGCGGGGCCCGGCGACGACCGTCAGTTCGGGTTCCTCATGGCAGGCAGGCTGCGGCGCGTGGTCGACGGCGGGCATTCCCGTCACCGCGTTTCCGACCGGCAGCGCTTGACCTGCGGTGACCGGCGGCGGCCCGAGCCCGGAGAGCTGGTCGGTGGCCCGCGCCCCGAGCACCGGCTCCACGCCGATGCCGCCACGGACCGCGACGTAGCTGCGCAACCCGCACGAGGGCGTGCCGATGTCCAGGCGCTGTCCCGGTGCCACACAGATCGGGCCGCACATGTCCACGGCGCGGCCCGCGAGCCGGAGGGGACAGGGCGCGCCGGTGACGGCGACGACGGTGTGCTCGGTGAACCGGACGGCGAGACCACCGAGGGTGAGCTCGAGCGCCGCCGCCGATTCCGCGTTACCCACCAGGCGGTTGGCCAGGGTGAAGCTCCGGGTATCGGCCGCACCGGAGACTCCGACACCGAGTTCGGCGAGGCCGGGACGGCCGAGATCCTGGATCGTGGCCAGCGGGCCGGTCGCGAGGATCTCGATCACGATCGCACCTCGACGAACCGGACGCCGGTGCCCGGCGGCAACAGCATCGGCCGTTCCCGGTCCGGTGTCCATACCGGAAGGTCGGTGCGACCGATGATGCGCCAGCCACCGGGTGATTCGCGTGGGTACACGGCGCTGTACTCGTCGGCGATCGCGACGGCGCCCGCAGGCACGGCGGTGCGCGGCGAGTCCCGTCGGGACACGCGTAGCGCGGGATCACCTCCGCTGATGTAGGCGAAGCCTGGGGCGAACCCCGCGAAAGCCACCACGTACCTGGCCGCCTGGTGCCGCTCGGCCACCTCGCGGGGTGTCAGCCCGGTCAGACGAGCGACGTCGGCGAGGTCGTCACCGTCGTAACGGACCGGGATCTCCACCGTGTGGCAGCCGGGACGGGTGGCGGGGCGGCGCTCGCGCCCGGCCAGCTCCGCCGCGAGCCGGTCGGGGCTGGTCCGTGCCGGATCGAACCGTACGAGGACGGTGCGCGCGGCCGGGACGATGTCGGTGGCACCGGTCGGCGGATCCGCCCGCAGCGCCTCGGTCATGCCGAGCACCTCGGCGAGTGTGTCGAGCTCGACGAGCGCGGCGCGATCACCGCAGGGCAGCACGCGCATCAGCGATGGTCCCCCGCGAAGGCCAGCAGGCGGACCCCCGCTCCGGCCAGCCCGTCGGAGATGCGGCGCGCCGCCGTCACCGCCTGCGGCGTGTCACCGTGGACACACAGCGAGCGGGCAGGCGTGTCGATGACGGTGCCCGCGATGGTGTCGATCTTGCCCTCGGTCGCGGTGCGGATCGCGCGCTCGACGACGGTGTCGGCGTCGTGCAGCACCGCACCGGGCTCGCTGCGCGGCACCAGGTGGCCGTCGCCGGTGTAGCCGCGGTCGGGGAAGGCCTCGGTCACGGTCGGGATTCCCGCTCGCTCGGCGAGCCGCAGCAGGTGCGAGCCCGGAAGGCCCAGCAGCGGCAGCGTGGCGTCGAACCGGCCGACGCCGGTGACGACGCCCTCGGCCTGAGCCGGGTCGGTCACGGTGGTGGTGTACAACGCGCCGTGCGGCTTCACGTAGCGCACCCGGTCACCCTCGGCGCGGGCAAGGCCGTCGAGCGCACCGATCTGGTAGGTGACCTCGTCGGCGAGCTCGTCGGGATCGACATCGATGCGCCTGCGCCCGAAACCGGCCAGGTCGCGGTAGCCGACGTGCGCGCCGATGGTCACGGCGCGTGCGACGGCGCCCGCGCAGACGCGCCGCATCGTGGTGGGGTCACCGGCATGGAAGCCGCACGCGACGTTGGCGCTGCTGACGACGTCGAGCAGCGCGTCGTCGTCGGCCATCGACCAGCGGCCGAACCCCTCCCCGAGGTCGCAGTTGAGGTCGATGGCTGGGGGATCGTCACCGGTGTGGCTGTTGAGGTTCATCCGTGGGGCTCCTCGGGGTATCGGGATCAGTCGGCGAGCTGGTGGGCGGTGTCGGGGAGGTCGGTGACGAACATGTGCCCTGGAGCGTGGGTGATGGCGAATTCCGGTGCCGATGCCATCACCGCCGCCTGCGGGGTGACCCCGCAGGCCCAGAACACCGGAACGTCACCGGGCCGCACCTCGACGGAGTCGCCGAAGTCGGGCCGGTCCAGATCACCGATGCCGAGCGATTCCGGTGATCCGACGTGGACCGGTGCACCGTGGACGGCAGGAACCCGCGCGGTCGCGCGAACCGCGACGGGAACCAGCCCGGACGGAATCGGCCGCATGGACACGACCAGGGGACCGTGGAACCGGCCCGCTGGCCGGCACGGCCGGTCGGTGACATACATCGGCACGTTGCCGCCGGACTCCAGGTGACGCAGCGGGACACCCGCCTCGGCCAGCGCCGCCTCGAACGTGAAGCTGCACCCGATGACGAACGCCACCAGGTCGTCCCGCCACTCGGCGGTGACCTCGCTCGGCTCGTCGGACAGCCGACCGTTGCGCCACACCCGGTAGCACGGCAGGTCGGTGCGCAGGTCCGCCCCCGGCGCCAGTGCGGTGGTGGGCGAGCCCGGATCGGTCACGTCAAGCACGGGGCACGGCTTGGGGTTGCGGTGGGCGAACAGCAGCAGGTCGTAGGCGTCCTCGCGGGGGACAGCGACCAGGTTTGCTTGGGTGTAGCCGACCGCCCACCCGGCCGTCGGCGTGACCAGGCCCGACCGGAACCGCTCGCGGGCGGCGGCCGGGCTGGTGTCGCCGGGCGCGGTCATCCGGCGACCCCCAGTGCGCGCAGGATGTTGAACAATCCCAGGCCGGTGGCCACCAGCACCACGGCGATACCGAGCACGTTGCGGACGATGCGGTTGCGGTACTCGCCGAGTAAGTCCCTGCGGTTGGCGACCACCAGCAGGAACACCGCGATAATCGGGAGCAGCAGCCCGTTGGCGGCCTGGGCGAACAGGATGGCGGCGACGGGGTTCTCGCCGAGTACCGCGAAGGTGGTGCCGACGAGGATGACCACGGCCCACACCGCGCGGAAGCGCAGCGACGTGAGGTCGACCCGCCAGCCCAGCGCGCCGCTGACCGCGTAGGCGGCTGCGAGCGGGGCGGTGATCGCGCTGGTCAGTCCCGCCGCGAACAAGCCGACGGCGAAGAATCCCTGGGCGGCGGGGCCGAGCAGGGGTTCGAGCTGTGCGGCCATGTCGGCGGCGCCTTCCACCCCGAGCCCCCTGGCGAAGATGACGGTCGCGGCTGTGGTGATGATGGCCAGCGTGACCAGCCCGCCGAGACCGATGGACA
This sequence comes from Haloechinothrix sp. LS1_15, assembly GCF_033042135.1. NCBI lineage: Bacteria > Bacillati > Actinomycetota > Actinomycetes > Pseudonocardiales > Pseudonocardiaceae > Haloechinothrix > Haloechinothrix sp. LS1_15. The sequence goes on from NZ_WBXM01000011.1 coordinate 26,496, forward strand.
GGTAGGTGTCGTTGCGGGCTTCGCTCAGTGCCTTCGGCACCGGGGTGTCGTCGGTCCACTTCTCGCGCACCGAGCTGGCGTGCAGGAACAGGTTGTAGGGCACCACGGTCGTTCCGATCAGCGCGATCACCGCGACGGTGGCCCCGGTGGGCACCCGGGGTACCAAGCCGCCAAGGAGCTCGGTGACGTCGGGACGCACGATCACGGCGGTCACGATGAAGACCACGCTCATCACGGCGACCAGGACGATCACCGCGCGCTCGATCCACCGGTAGGTGCCGGTCAGCAGCAGCAGGAACGCCGCGAGACCGAGCAGGCCAGCCCACATCTGTGGCGAGCCGCCGGTGATCGCTTCCAGCCCGAGCCCGGCGCCGGTGAGGTTGCCGGTCTGGAACGCGGCGTTGCCGAAGGCGATCGCCGCGACCACCAGCGCGATGGCGCCGAAGCTGACCAGCGGATTCCGGAAGGTGGTGCGCATGGCCTCGCCGAGCCCCTGGCGGCTGACGATGCCCAGCCGGGCGGCCATCTCCTGTAGCACGATCGCGGTGACGATGGCGAACACCAGTGCCCAGATCAGCGCGAACCCGAAGTCGGCTCCGGCGATGGTGGCCGTGGTGACGGTACCCGGCCCGATGAACGCCGCCGTGACCAGCAGGCCCGGTCCCAGACGGCGCGGGCCGCGCGGGCGGGAGGATGTGCGGGAATCCGGCTGCGAGGCCGGGGTGCCATGGTCCGGCATGGCGAACTCCTCGAGGTCGGCAACGGTGTGGGCACCCTCACAGTGAGGATCGCAGCAGCAGACTACATATTGTTGAACGATCCTGCAATAGGCGCATTGACATGCACTGCCGTAGACTGCGGGGAAGGAGGTGGGAACGGTGACGGCACGTGCCGACGACACGGGTGTCCTCGCCGCGCTGGCGGGGGACCGGTCACTGCTGAACCGCAGCAGCACGGTGGAGCGGGTCGCGGAGATCCTGCGGGAGCGGATCATCGAAGGTCTGCTCCGACCGGGGGAGCGGCTCTCCGAGGACGCCATCGGCCGCGCGCTGGGCGTGTCACGCAACACGCTGCGCGAGTCGTTCCGGCTGCTCTCGCACGAGCGACTGGTCGTGCACGAGCTCAACCGAGGGGTGTTCGTCCGCACGCTGTCCGCCGAGGACGTGACCGACCTCTACCGGGTACGCAAGCTGATCGAACCGGCCGCGCTGGACGGTGACGTGCCGGTCTCGGAGGAAGGGCTGCGCCCGCTGCGCGCGGCGATCGCGGCAGCCGCCAACGCCGCCGCTGAGGGCAGGGGAGCCGACGTCGGTACCGCCAACATGCGGTTCCACCAGGCCCTCGCGGCGCTGGCTGGCAGCGCCCGCATCGACACGATCATGCGCCAGCTGCTCGCCGAGCTCCGGCTGGTGTTCCACGTCATGGATCGGCCTGGCGAGTTCCACGCCCCGTACCTGGATCGCAACCGGGAGATCCTGGGCCTGCTGGAACGCGGCGAACTCCAGCAGGCACGCCAGGCGCTGCTGGACTACCTGGCCGACGCCGAAGCTCGGCTACTCGCGGCGTACTGACGGGCCGGGCGAGGCGTACGATGCCGGAGCCGCCACGGTGACCAGCCCGGCAAGCGATTCCCGCGCGCCGCAGGGAGGTAGCGGGGCCAACGCGTCGAGCGCGAGCTGCCTGGCCTCGCGATACCTGGCGCGTCCGTGGGCGAGAAGGTCCCGGCGCGCGCCGGGATCGAGCTGCGCCACGCCGGGCCAGGCGGCGCCGGGACGAATCGCCGACCACCACCGCTCGATCGCGGACACTCCCGTTCCGATGAGCGTGTCGACGCTGCTCTCCAGGCGCGTAGGGCGGCCGTCCAGTGCGGCGCCGTCCTCGGCGTGGCCGATCACGCGGCCGAATCGGGCACCGAACTCTCGCAGCGCACGCCCATGCCGGACACCGGAACCTCCCAGTGCGCCACCGATGCGGCAGGGAAACTCGAACAACCGCTCGTAGAACGCGTGCGGGTCGGCGTAGCCGCGTGCCGTCTCCCCGCGCACGGCCGCGAGGTCTTCGAGCCAGTCGGCGAACGCCCAGGACAGGTCCGTGGTGCTGCGCGCGACGAGCGCGGCTCCTCGCGCGAGCAGGAAGTCAGCCGCCAGTATCGCGACGTTGTTCCCCCAGTGGATGCCGTCGGGGGCAGGCGGCGAGGTGGACCGTACGCTCAGGCCCGTCACGGCGGCGAGTACCCCCAGCTCGATCGCGGCTGCCACCGTAGGGCAGTCAACGGGCCTCCCACCGACACGCGCCGCGTGCAGCATCAGCCGGGCGGGCCGGACCTCGGTGCCGAGGACGCCTTCGCCGGAGGTGACGAGCCGCGCGAGGAACGGCCACGTGTCGCGGACCGTGGCCAGCAGGATCTCGTCACAAGCGAGCAGCATCGGTTTGATCGGGTCGATCCGTGGGTGCCGCTGCACCGGGGACCGTCTCCGTAGCCCGCTCGGGAGCAGCATGGCTTGTCGCGCCTTCACCACGAACGGGGTGTCGTCGCCTGCGGTGGCATCCAGCGTGCGCCACGCGAGGTGGTAGCGGCGGATGGCATGGCGGCTGGCTTCGAACTGGCCGACGTAGCGCCCGGCCAGTATGCGGGTGTAGTGCTCGGCGGCTCCAGCTGGCTCCTGCTCGCGGTTGGCCGCCGTGATCGCCTCGGCCGCCAGCCTGCCGCTTTCCAGGGCGTAGCTGATGCCTTCGCCTGTGAAGGGATTGACCAAGCCAGCGGTGTCGCCTGCGAGCAGTACGGCACCCTCGCCGCAGCGGTGAGGGGCGAATCCGTGCCGGAGGTCGCCGGTGATGCGCGTACCGCGTGGCATGGCGTCGCTGCCGCCGGTGACCCTGGCCACGAAACCATCGAAAACGTCCTCGATCAGCCCCGTGGCCCGGTCATCGACGATCCCGAGGCCGATCCGGATGCCGCCTGCCGGGTCGGGATGGACCCACCCGTAAGCGGGGAGCAGGGTGCTTCCGGCGAGATCGGTGATGGGCAGGTGGACGTCGAAGTGGTCGTCCCGGCGCGGGTGGTGGAACCGCCGTGTGATCGCGGCCCCACCCGGCCTGTCGTCATGGTGCGGCAAGCCCAGTTCACTCGGCGCACGTCCGGTGGCGACCACAGCGGTCCGCGCGGTGATGGTGACCGTATCGCCGGGGCACGTGAGGGTGCCGACGGCGCCGTGGTTGCCGGTTCGAATCGCGGTCACCGTGCCGTTGACGAGGTGCGCACCGTGCCCCGCAGCGACGTCGAGGAGGGCATCGAGCAGCGCCGCCCGCTCGGTCACTCCGGCTGCGGCGTCCGGTGTGGCCGCTACGGTCGCACGGTCGCGGATGAGGAACCTGCCATGACGGATGGGGATGAGGGATAGGAGGCCGGTGACGCCGAGCGTGTCCAGCTCGCCCAGTGCCGGTGGGGACAGCACGACGGCGTCGCCGGTGGACCGCCTTCCCGCGTCCACGACAGTCACGGCTAACCCGGCCGCGGCGAGGGTGATCGCCGCTGACGCGCCCGCGGGACCGCCACCGACGATAAGCGCCTCTGTGTCGAGCGAGCCTGCCGGAGTCATGCGGGAACCCGCGCGTCGATCCACTCGGTGAACGCATGCAGCGCAGCGACCGCCTCACCGTTGGGGCACTCACCGAGCTGTTTCCGAGCACGGTTCAGGTGGGTGTGGGCGGCGTCCCGCGCGTGTTCGAAGCCGCTCGCCGCGCGGACGTGCCCTCGAAGCTCCTCCGGTGCGGACGGTTGCGGATTCAGGCGTGTCAGCAAGTGCTGCAACTCGTCGGTCGGTGAGTTCCGCAGCGCGCACAGTGTGGGGTAGCCGAACAGGCCGCGTGCGTGATCGGTGCCCGCAGGCTTGGCCCCGTCAGTGACGGTGAGATCGCGGCAATCATCGGCGATCTGGAACGCGATCCCCGCGTGTTCACCGAACCGGGACAGCGCACGCAGCCGTACCGGTGACAGGCGCGCCACGACACCGCCCAGCACACAGGGCAACGCGAACAGGGTGCCGGTCTTGCGACGCATCACCTTGAGATAGTCCTCGATGGGAAGGTCGAGCTGGAACGAGCGTTCGACGTCGAGCACCTCTCCGTAAGCCAGGTCGATCACACCGTCGCAGATCAGCCGGTTGATCCGATTGCCGAGCTCGGAGGCAAGCTTCGCGGCGGCCGCGAAACACCCGGTACCCACCAGCAGTGCCCGCTCAGCTCCCAGTGTGACGTGTGCCGCGGCTTGCCCCCGTCGGGTCCCGGCATCGTCGATGACATCGTCGTGCATGAGCGAAGCCAGATGAAGCAGCTCGACCGTGGACGCTGCCGCGATCAGGCGTGGCTGATCGGGGTAGCCGAGATGCGCGGTGAGGTAGGCCAGCGCGGGACGGAGGCGTTTGCCACCAGCCTCGGCAAGCGCCAGGGCGTGCTCGGCGTCAGGGACGGCGAGGGCGCGGATGCGTTTACCGACAGTGCGCGCCACACCACCGCTGAAGCGCTCGTAGTCGCCTGCCCACCGTGGCGGGATCAGCCGGTCGAGGGGAGGTGGTAGTGAGGCAGAGCGCGACGAGCCACGACGTGCATCGTCGTCCGTGCATTTCCGGCTCGATACCGGTCTTGCGACGTCGTCCACGCTGGCACCTTCCGGTTCGACGGGATCGCCCTGGTGAAGCGCCGGCACGGTGTTCGTCCTGAACAACTCTCGCCTCATCCTCGGGAACTGGTGCCGGGTCATCGCCGACCCTGTCCGGGGAGTCCGGCCTCACCGAGGGCGATGGTGGTCTCGGCGCTGTGGTGGTGAGACAGGCGGCTGCTGGTGAACGGCACGATCGGCCCGCCGAGCCGCCAGGCGACGGGGACGCCGTCGAGGTGGCTGAAGCGGTCCTCGGGTGGCATGTCCTCGTCGGCGATGACCCTGATCACCCAGTGGCCGTTGCATTCGGATGCACCCACTGCGTGCACGCTGGGATGCTCCTCGAGGATGTCCGTGCCGTGTCGGTCCTTGGCTTGCCGGGCTTGTTGTTCGGTGACCCCGGGGTCGAGGTCGGCCTGCTGGCAGGATTCTTCGATCGTCTCCGGTAGCCGGTCGGGGTCCTGGAACAGGTCGCACCCTGCGGTCGTGGCTGCCAGCAGCGCGACCGCGCTGCTGATGCGGATTCCCGCGCCGCGTTGCCGGGTCATCGCCGACCCTGTCCGGGCAGCCCGGCCTCACCGAGGGCGATGGTGGGTACCTCGGCGAGTATGTCCCGCACGGTGTCGTAGTTGTCCTGAGCGGACATAAAGGCCAGCAGGGCATCATGGTCCATACCGAGCGTCCCGCTGACGATCTCGTCGTTGATTCGCTGGAGCGCGGAGGCCTCCTGCTCGGTGAGGTGCATGATGGACAGCCCGTTGATGGACGCGGTCAGCTCGTCCAGCATCTCCTGGGTCACGACCGCGTCCGGATGATGAGGGTTGTCGATGACACGGCGCGCGAAGCCGATCCAGTTCTCGTAGAGCGCTTCGGCCTGCGCCTGCTCCCAGCCGCTGAGCTCGGCCTCCTCAATCCGCTGGAGGAACATCTCTTCGTTGGTATAGACGACGCCGGTGATCAGCCTGCCGAGCCGTGTCATGGAGAGGAACTCGTCCCGCACCCGTTCGGCCAGCTCCGTGTCATCGGTGAGCGGGAGGTCGTACCGGTCCTCCAACGCCGGTACGATGCGACACAGCCCTCCGGGGCACGGTCCGGCGTGCGTGTCACCGGCACCCCCGAGACAGACCACTGACCCGGAGTCGCCGGGGTGGCTGAAGTCCTCGATGACGAATACCCCGTCGAATTTCAGTATGCGGGAGGATCCCGGTTCACCGAATTCAACTGAAACTTCGTCATCGGTTTCTGTAATTCTGGAGGACGTATATCCGGACGTGCGCCCGACCTTCTCCACCACCATGCCGAGTTCCGGATCCCGCGCAGCTCCTTCGCCCGGGAGTTGCACGTCGAGTTCCGAGAGGAGGGTCGTGATCGGTATGGCCCAAGTTTTCTTCGTAGCGCAGATTCCTGCGAAAACCATGCCGACCGCCGGGTGATCCGCGGTGACCGGTTCCATCATGTCGTCCATCACGTCCCGGCTCACGTCCGTCAGGCGCACCGGTCGGGCCGTCGCCGCGTCGACCCGATTGATCCGATCCTCCCGGAGTGGGACATACGCTGACAGGCCGGCGAGGAGGTCATCGGGAGTGCTGCCCCCGTCATACGGACCTGGTTGGACGATCGGATCCCCCATCTGGGCGTCATTGAGGACCGGTAAGAGGACGTGATTGCAGGAAAGGATGTGCATCGTGTCATCCGGCCTCCGCACCAAGCAGCCCAGGGTTCCTGCGGTGGTGTCCACGTGCCCGATGCTCGAGCCCATACGCGCCGGCCGGATTCGTTGCGGAAATGCCGAGGATCGTAGCGGCCTCGACGTCAAACCGCTCCTGTTTCCGAACGCATGGTATGGCCCCGATTGGATGACGTCGACCCGTACCGTCGCACCGTCGATATCGACGTAATTCGGAAGCAGTCTCCGGCGGGAGATATGGGATTCGGGGCGTTTACGGGTGACGTGCACGATCACCGCGGGTTCGTCGGTGTATTCTCCCCGCCGCTGCCGGTACCCGAGCCCGACGGCGTTGATATTGGGATCGCTATTCATGAAGCGCTCCACCAGGTACGCTTTAGCCCGCTTCATGATCTCCCGCTGGTCCTGGCCGAGCGGCCTCATCTGCCACCTCCGCGCTCGCCGTTGGCGACACGTTCGTTCAGCAGGCGGTAACGCCGCACGAGGTCCAGCCACGCGGTGGCCAGCGTCCGCCCACGTTCGCCGGTCATGGGCGCTGAGAACGAAGCTATGGCGCAGTGGACGACGCTCACCTGTTCGTCGGGAATCCGGTGCCGGGGACTGCCTCGTAGCCGGTCGCCGATACGGGCGAGGAGGGCTTCATCGTCGAGCTCGGCCAACGGGGGAGCGCCGTGCCAACGCCGGAGCCCGGCGTGCACAGCGTGATGCCGCGAGTCTGCCGTGTGGGCGAGGAGCCGTCGCACGTTCTCGGTGCTCACGCGGTCGACGGCACGTCCCGGCTGCCCGAACGACGGGAACGGCACCGGAACGGTGGCGACCAGGAGCGCCAGTCGCGTGATTTCCTGCACCACACGATCGCCGAGTTCGCTGCCTGCGGCGACGGCCGCACCGGTCGTAGCGGACAGAGCTGTGGCCGGACCCACGACACCCGCCGTGCCGAGGAACCGGCGACGTGACAGTGACCCGGTCCGGTCGGCGTCGCCGGACATCATGCCCGTCTTCCCGTCACCGGTGTGCGACATGCCGGATGCGGTGTCGCTGCCGCCGGTGCTGTTCGAGGAAAGCGCCCGATAGCCCCCATCACTCACGCCCCAGATGGTCGGTTCGTGCCCGTCAGTCCGACATCGCCTGCTGATTCTCGATCCGTTCCGGTCGGCCGGTCAACGAGTTCGGGAGACCGACCGGCCCGCGACGCGCGGACTCATCACGCGAGTACAGACAGGCGAGCGGGGTGTTGTGGTGTCGTGAGTACGAGCGCGATCGCCGCTGTCGGGCGGTGACCGCACCGGCCGCTGTGCCGTCGCCGCAGGCCGCATACCCTGGTAGTCATGGAGTCTTGGTCGCCGATCGCGGTTCCCCGGCTACCGGGGACCCCCCGTCAGTTGCGCCTGTACGACACCGCGACACAGTCGCTGCAGCCGGTGGCGCCCGGCCGCGCCGCGCGCATGTACGTCTGTGGCATCACCCCGTACGACGCGACCCACCTGGGCCACGCCGCGACCTACCTGGCGTTCGACCTGGTGTACCGGTTCTGGCTGGATGCCGGTCACGAGGTGCACTACGTGCAGAACGTCACCGACATCGATGATCCGCTGCTGGAGCGTGCCGAGCGTGACCAGGACGACTGGGTGGTGCTCGCCATGCGCGAGACGGCGCTGTTCCGCGAGGACATGGAGTTCCTCAGGGTGCTGCCGCCCACCGAGTTCGTCGGTGCCGTCGAGACCATCCCCGAGATCGTCGAGTTCGTGCGCAAGCTGCTGGCCAGCGGCGCCGCCTACCGGGCGGACGACCCCGAGTACCCCGATGTGTACTTCGCGCACGACGCCACCGGACGGTTCGGCTACGAGTCGAACTACGACACCGAGACGATGAACGCGCTGTTCGCCGAACGGGGCGGGGACCCCGAACGGCCGGGCAAGCGACACCCGCTGGACGCCCTGCTGTGGCGCATGGCGCGGCCAGGCGAGCCGTCCTGGGAGTCCGAGCTCGGCGAGGGCAGGCCCGGCTGGCACGTGGAGTGCAGCGCGATCGCGCTGAACCGCCTCGGCATCGGGTTCGACATCCAGGGTGGGGGATCGGACCTGGCCTTCCCGCACCACGAGTTCAGCGCCGCCCACGCCGAGGCGCTGTCAGGCGACGAGCCGTTCGCCCGGCTGTACGTGCACGCCGGGATGATCGGGCTGAACGGGCAGAAGATGTCCAAGTCGAAGGGGAACCTGGAGTTCGTCTCGCGGCTGCGGGCCGATGGGGTCGATCCGGCAGCGCTGCGGCTGGCGCTGCTTGCTGGACACTACCGCAGCGACCGGCAGTGGACGGCTGACCTGCTCGGCGAAGCCGAGCAGCGGCTGGCGAGCTGGCGGGAAGCCGCTGCGCTGCCCTCCGGGCCACCGGCCCGCGAGCTGGTGGACCAAGTGCGTGACCACCTCGCCGACGACCTCGACACGCCAGGCGCGCTCGCGGCGGTCGACGCCTGGATGGACCAGGCACGGACGACCGGCGGAACCGATGCCGACGCCCCCGGCCTGCTTGCCGATACCGTCGACGCGCTGCTCGGCATACCCCTGCATCGTGTCGGGTGACCAGGAATGGCGTGTTCGGCGTTCCGTACCGGTGTGTTGGGCGTTCAGGTACCCACCACGCAGGGGAGTGGTATCGGCGCGGTCTACACGGTGTGCCGGGGTGCCCAAGACGGCATGTCTGCACGCCAGACATGGTGTGCCCGCATGCCAGACACAGTGTGGCTCATGGCTTCAGGCCGGTGGCTGGGAGGCTGCGCCAACCGCGGATGAAGGACGAGTACAGGCGCTCGCCCGCTGCGGTGTCCACACCGATCTCCGGCTGCCGTGCCAGTAGCTCCTCGAAGGCGACCCGCGCCTGGAGCTGCGCCAGGTGCGAGCCGATGCAGAAGTGCGGCCCGCTGGCGAAACCGAGGTGCCTGCGGAAGCCGCGGGTGATGTCGAGCGTCTCCGCGGTGTCGCCGAACTCGCGCTCGTCGCGGTTGGCCGCGCCGTAGAGCAGCATCACCTTCGCCCCCTCCGGGATGGCCACGCCGCGCAGCGTCACCGGCCGGGTGGTGGTGCGGGCCAGGCCCTGCACCGAGCCTTCCAGGCGCAGGAACTCCAGCAGCGCGCCCGGGATCAGCGAGGGGTCGGCCGCGAGCCGCTCGCGCTGGGCGTGATCCTCATCCAGCAGCATCGCCCCGTGCGAGATGAGGTTGCCCGTGGTGTCGTTGCCGCCTGCAACCATGACGAAGCAGAACCCGAGGATGTCCCAGTCGCTGAGCCGCTCGCCGTCGATCTCCGCGGCGATCAGCGCGCTGAGCAGGTTGTCCGCCGGTTCAGCCCGATACCGGGCGATGGCGTGGCTGAAGTAGTCGTACATCTCTGCGACGGTCTCGGTGCCGTTCAACCCTCCGCCCCCCTCGTCGTTCAGCGCGAACCCGTCGTGCTGGATCCGCACCAGCGCTTCCACCCAGGTGTCGAACCGTTGCCTGTCGGCTTCGGGCACGCCAAGCAGGGTGGCCAGCACATAGGTCGGCAGCGGCGAGGAGAACTCGCGGTGCAGGTCCACTGGTTCATCGTCGGCGGCACGCCGCTCCATGTCCGCGATCCGCTCCCGCACGAACGCGCGGATGTCGTTCTCCAGCCTGCGCACCCGCCGTGGGCTGAAGCCCTGCCCGATGAGGCGGCGCAGCTGGGTGTGCCGGGGCGGATCCAGCATCACCATGGTCGGCGCCAGGCCGAGCTTGGAGATCTCGTCCGGCCAGAATGTCAGGCCGGCGGCCGAGGAGAACGTTTCGGTGTCGCGCACCGCCTGCCACACGTCCTCGAAGCGGGACAGCGCCCAGAACTCCGGCTCACCCCGGTGATGGTGCACCGGGTCGTGATCGCGCAGCTCGCGGTACCCCGGGTACGGGTCGTCGAGGAAGGCGGGATCGAACGGGTCGTAACGGATCGCTGTGGTCATCGCTGCTCCTGTTCGGCAAAGCACGCATCGGCGCCGCCCGACTCGAAGGTCTCGGTCGAGCAGTAGGCGGCTTCGGGGAAGTAGTCACCCATCACCTCGGCCGGGTCGGTGCCCTCGTCGACGTTGCCGGGGTGCCGGTCGAAGTCGGGGTGGGGGAGCATGAACCGGTAGAACACCATGGTTTCGGCGAACGGGCCGCGCGGCAGCCAGTTGACGTCATCCATGTGCGCTGCGGGCTTGTGCTCCGGATCGGAGACCACGAAGGTGGCCTCGGCCGCGGTGTCCCACGCATCGGGCGTGACCGCACGCCGTGGCGCGATGGGAGTGAGCGCTGCCTCCTCGTCGTCGACGCAGTCGAGCGAGTAGAAGCCGCCCTCCTGGGGTGATCCCGACGTGCAGGCGTTCCACAGCCGCACCTGCTTGCGCGCGGTGGCGTGCTCGCCCCCGGCCAGGTCGGTGAAGCTGGGGGAGCGGGCGCGGAAGGTGATCACCTCCCCGTGCGAGCGGTGGGTGAGCAGCACGACGTAGGAGACATCGGTATTGCCGTAGGTGGTACCCTCCCGCTGCGGTAACCGCTCGAACAGCTCCTCCGGCAGCACCTGGCTCAGCGCGGCCTCGAGCACCTGCCCGTTGTGAATGACCTCGAAGCGCGGTGGGTAGGTCACGCGATTGGTCGGCGGGGGGACCCCGGCGAGCGCGGTGGGCCTGCCGGAACCGGCGACGAGCTCGTTGACCGGCTGCTGGGCACCGGTCGGCGGGAAGGGCGGGCAGGAATCGAACGACAGCTCGACCTCCCCGCCCGGCAGTTCGAGAGCGACCTCGGGCTGCGGCACCCCGCCCTGCGGATCCGAGCGGTCGTGGGGAAGGAAGACCCGGTAAACGAGGTAGCCGCCCGGGTTGGGATGTCCTTCGAGGGTCTCGCCCGCGTAGAGGGTGTTCGGTTCCGGCTCGTCCGGTTCGGGACCGAAATCGACGTAGAGCGTGTAGTCGTGGTCGCCCTGGCGGCGGCTGGTGAACGGGTTCACGCTGCCCTCGTCGGGCAGGATGCGGCTGTCGTTCAAGCCATGCAAGGCTGTGACGGACTCGTCGTGCACGACGAAGGAGAAGTACCTGGCCTGCGCATACTCTCCGCGGATGACCAGCCGACCCTCGGGGACTGACTGGTAGCGCAGGAACCAGTACCCGGTGTCGGGGTGGGGCGCCATGACGTTCGGGGTCATCCCGGTCTGCGCGATCGGCCACCCGCACACCGGTGCGGGTACCGACCGCGGCTCCGCCTCGGCTGCTCGCTGTGCGGCGAGGTGGCCTCCCGTGACGAGAACGCACGCCAGCGCAATCGCGAGCGTGCGTCGCAGCCGTGATCCACTTACCGAATTAATGACTGCCATTAATCAGGAGTATCATGCACCTGTGGCCAGAGACGCAACCGAGACTCGGGACAGACTGATCCGCGCAGGCGAACGGCTGTTCGCCGCACGCGGCGTGGACGGCGCGTTGACCAGGGATATCGTCGCCGAAGCCGGGCAGTCCAACGGCTCGGCGGTGCACTACCACTTCGGGTCGCGCGCCGGGTTGCTGCGCGCGATCTCAGCCAAGCATGTCCGGCGGATGGAAGCCGAACGCGCCGAACACCTTCGCTCGCTCGACCATGACGGCCAGCCCGGGCAGCTCCATCCGGTGGTGCACGGGATCCTGGCCCCGACGGCGGCCGCGCTGCACACCGCCGACGGCAGGGATTTCCTGCGCATCATCGCCCAGCTGGCGGGCTACGCCGGGATCCGGGCGACCGATCCCCCCGACCCCCTTCCCGGCACCCGGCTGCAACGCCAGCTGGAACTCCTGGTGGACTGCTGCGCCACCCGGATGCCGGAGCCGCTCGCCCGTGAACGTGTCGCCACCGTCGTCGCGATGCTCGCCAGCACCCTGGCCGACCGGGCGCGCCAGCTCGAGGAGGGCGTGCCGTTGCTGCTCGAGCACGCGGCGTTCGTGAACAACCTCACCGGGATGATCGTGGGAGCCCTGGAGGCTCCGCTGCCCTGAGTCTCTCGCGGCCCCGGACAGCCGGCCTCAGCCGCCGTCCTGCCCGGGGCCGGGCCGGCGCCTGCGCAGGTAGCGCTGGAAGTCGGCCGCGAGCTGCTCGCCGCTGGTCTCCTCCAGCGCGCTCTGCTCGTCCCCTCGTTCCTCTAGCGAGCGCACGTACTCCCGCACCTCGTCGTCGTCCTCGGCCAGCTCGGTGACGGTGCGTTGCCACTCCTCGGCCTGCTCCGGCAGGGTTCCCATCGGAATCTCGACGTTGATGACGTCCTCCAGAGCACGCAGCAGGGCGAGCGTGGCCTTCGGGCACGGTGGGTGTGACACGTAGTGCGGTACCGCGGCCCACAGGGACACGGCGGGGATCCCCGCTCGCACGCTGGCGTCGTGGAAGACCCCGGTGATGCCGGTCGGCCCCTGGTACTTGCTGCGCTCCAAACCCAAACGCTGCACCGCGGCCCCGTCGTGCGCGCATCCGGTAACCGGAATGGGCCGGGTATGCGGTGTGTCAGCCAGCAGCGCCCCGAGCGTCACCACGGTACCGATGCCGAGCCGGTTCGCCTGATCGAGCAGCTCGGCACAGAAAGCCCGCCACCGGAAGTTCGGCTCCGGCCCCTTGACGAACACCACGTCCCTGTCCACCCCTTCGGGGCGGCACCGAGACAGCGTCGTGGTCGGCCACTCCAACGTCCGGCTGACCCCATCGACGATGTTGATGGTGGGACGTGTCACTTGAAAGTCGTAGTAGTCGTCCGGGGTGACCTCGCCCGCCGACGTGGCGTTCCAGGACAGCTGGAGGTGCTCGACGGCGGTGCTGGCAGCATCACCGGCGTCGTTCCATCCCTCGAACGCCACGATCATGATGGGCGAGGTGGTCGCGTCGCTGTCGAACCGTGCCGGCTCGCTCCGCTTTCGTTCGGTCACTTCTCCAGCCTAAGACCCATCGCTTCACCGGGGAGCCCGTAGGCTGGTCGGCATGTCTGAAAGCCGGTCAACGAGGTACCGTGTGGCGCCGCCCGCCGCCGTGCTGTGGGACATGGACGGGACGCTGGTCGACTCGGAGAAGCTCTGGGACCGGGTGCTGCACGAGAGCGCCGAGCGGCTGGGCGGACGCCTGTCGCCTGCCACCAGGGAGCGCATGGTGGGGTGCAACGCAGCGGTGACCGTGGATCTACTCCTCGCCGAGGTTGGTATCCCGGCGACCGGCCAGGCTCGGGCCGACGCGGACGCCTGGCTGACCGGCCGGATGACCGAACTGTTCCGCGAGTCGCTGCCGTGGTGCGAAGGCGCCGCCGAGGCGCTGCACCTCGTGCGTGCCGCGGGCATCCCCACCGCCCTTGTGACGTCGACCGTCAGGGAGCTGACCGAGCACGCGCTCGACCGTATCGGGCGCCACTTCTTCGACGTCACGGTCTGTGGTGACGAGGTTGGTGGCCGGAACAAACCGGATCCCGAGCCGTACCGCCGGGCGGCTGAACTCCTCGGCGTCGACCCTGTGCGCTGCGTAGCGGTCGAGGATTCACCCATAGGTGCGACTTCGGCGGAGGCGGCTGGGTGCACTGTGCTGGTCGTTCCCAGCGAACTGCCGGTGGCTCCCGGCCCGCGCCGAGTTCCGCTGGGTTCGCTGTCGGCGTTCGACCTGGATCGGTTGTCGGCCTCCGGTAACGGACATCCTGGCGCGCTATGACCGGCGTGCCCGTGTGACCCCGGCATCAGGTGCGCGGGCCGGATCGGCACACGCCACTACGGAGTGCGAGGATCGGCACGTGAAGACGTTCGACGAGCTGTTCGCCGAGCTGTCCCGCAAGGCAGCCGAGCGTGATCCCGGGTCCGGCACCGTCGCCGCGCTGGACGCTGGGATCCACGCGCAGGGAAAGAAACTGCTCGAGGAGGCTGGCGAGGTCTGGCTCGCGGCCGAGCACGAGTCGGACGAGGAACTCGCCGAGGAGATCTCACAGCTGCTGTACCGGGTCCAGGTGGTGATGCTCGGCAGGGGATTGACGCTCGAGGACGTGTACCGGCACCTGTGACCGGGACGCGCGACGGACAGCCGCGCTGGATTGCCGGGCGGTGACTGTAACGATGAAGGGTGGAGGCCATGCTTCGTGTGGCGATGCCGAATAAGGGCACGCTGGCGGGACCGGCATCGGAGATGCTGGCCGAGGCGGGATACCGGCAGCGCCATGAGACGCGCGACCTCATCCTGATCGATCCGGTCAACGAGGTCGAGTTCTTCTTCCTCCGACCCAAGGACATCCCCATCTACGTCGGTTCGGGGGAGCTCGATCTCGGTATCACCGGGCGTGATCTCGCGCTGGATTCGGGCGCTCCCATCGAGGAGCGGTTGTGCCTCGGCTTCGGCACCTCGACCTTCCGCTACGCCGCTCCCGCTGACCGCGAGTGGACCATCGGGGACCTGGCTGGTAAGCGGATCGCGACCTCCTACCCGAGATTGGTGGCCGATGACCTCGCCGGGCACGGCGTCGACGCCGAGGTGATCCGGTTGGACGGCGCCGTGGAGATCTCGATCCAGCTCGGTGTGGCCGACGCCATCGGCGACGTGGTCGGTTCTGGCCGCACGCTGCGGCAGAACAACCTGGTCGCGTTCGGCGACCCGATCTGCACCTCGGAGGCAGTTCTCATCCAACGCGCGGCCAGCACCGGCGCTGACAACGAGAAATGGAAGGCGCAACTGACCGCGCGGATCCAGGGAGTCGTGTTCGCACAGCAGTACATGATGCTCGACTACGACTGTCCGCGCTCGCTGCTGGACGAGGCGGCAGCGCTGACCCCGGGCCTGGAATCGCCGACGGTGGCACCGCTGGCCGAAGAAGGGTGGGTCGCGGTGCGCGCGATGGTGGCGCGCAAGGAGGTCAACCGCACCATGGACGCGTTGGCCGAACTCGGCGCCAAAGCGGTGCTCGCCTCCGACATCCGGTCCTGCCGGCTGTAGGGCTGGCGCAGCCGGCTCAGCGCGACTTCCGTTTCGGCATCAGGTCGTACAACCCGCGCCTGGCTCCCGAATCCTTGCGGCTGCGGGCACCCGAGATGTCGCTGATGAAGTCCTCGAACACGAACTCGTCGCCGTTCTGCGGCTCGGGGGGAACCGCCTGCGGTGTCGCGTACCGCCGCCGGTGTCCCTCGATGATCTGCGCGATCTGGTGAAAGGCGCCGGACTGCACGCAGTGGGGGGCGAAGGTGGTCACCGGGATGCCGCGCTGCGCCGACTCGTTGATCACCACGCCCATGGGGATGTGCGGCAGCACCGGGATCCCCATGCCGTGCAACTCCCGCATGGCCGCGTCGGCATAGGTCGACATCGGCCGCCGGTACAACCCGGGCACCAGCCCGAAGTAGGTGATCGGATCCCGACCGATCAGTTGCTCGAGGTAGCTGACCTGCTCGCGCAGCAGCCGCAACGCCCGGATGCTCGTACGGTCCGGCTGCACCGGTACCAAGACGCCGTGGGTTGCGGCGAGCGCGTTGTTGGTGAGCAGGTCGAGCGCGGGAGGACAGTCGATGATGACGTGCTCGTAGTTGGCGAACTGGATGACCCTCGCCAGTTGCCACCCGGGCACCCGGAACTGGTCCAGCCTGCGTACCAGGTCGAACATACCTGGAGCGGTGGGGACCACGTCCAGGCAGCCGCCGGGCCGAACATTGCACCGTGGGTGCCGGACCGCCAGCTCCTCGATCGAGCCTTTCCACATCTTGCTCAGCGCCATCGGCAGGCTGGGCTGCCCTGGCGGGGTCTCGGGCAGGCCGAGGAACTCGGTGGTGGCGTGCCCCTGCGGATCGAGGTCGATCAGCAGGACGCGCTGCCCTTGCTCGGCGAGTGCGGCGGCGGCACCCACGCTCAGGGCGGTCTTACCGACGCCGCCCTTCTGATTGATCACTGAGGTGATCTGCATGGCCACTGTTGTCGCTCCCGTATCCGCTCAATCCGCCCGATCCAGCATCGATTCGACCGCGCCGCCCGAGGTGGGCCATCCAGGGTACGGCGGTGGGGTGCCACCGTAGGCGGGGCAGATCGGCTTGTGGTCGCACCAGTCGCAGAGCTTGCTCGGGCTGGGCCGGAAGTCGCCTGTCGTCCCCGCACGTTCGATCGCCTGCCAGATCGCGTCCAGCGTCCGCTCGAAACGCCGCAGCTCCGCCTCGTCCGGCGTATAGGCCAGGGACTGGCCGTCGGCAAGGTACAGCAGTTTGAGCTGCCGGGGCACCACTCCGCGCAACCGCCAGAGCACCACGGCATAGAACTTCATCTGGAACATGGCCTTGGCCTCGCCGATCTCTCGCGGCGCAGCGCCGGTCTTGTAGTCGACTACCCGCAGGTCACCCGCGGGCGCGACATCGAGGCGGTCCACGTAGCCACGCAACCGAACCCCCGATGTCAGCTCGGTCTCCAGGTACAGCTCGCAGGCCTCGGGGGCCAGTGTGCGCGGGTCCTCCAGCTGAAAGTAGGCGTCCAGCAGCGCGGCGGCCGAGTCGAGCCAGGCGGTCAGCCCAGCGCTGTCGGCCGTTCCCGCCACCTCGTCCCATTCCGGGTGCTCCTCGACGAGCTCTGCCCACGCTGGGGCGAGCAGTTCGCCCGCGGTCTCACGCTCCCGCTCGGCCGGTGGCAACGAGAACAGCCGCTCCAGGACCGTGTGGACCAGTGTGCCGCGTACCTGCGCCGCGCTCGGCGTCTCCGGGAGCTTGTCGATCGCGCGGAACCGGTACAGCAGCGGGCACTGCTTGAAGTCACTCGCACGGGAAGGGGACAGCGCCAGGGTATGGGTCGGCCCGGTATCGGTCGGGGTACCGGCCGGAGTGTCGGTCGGAGCGGTCTGGCTCATAGCGAGCACCCTATGTCACGAGACCGACATGGGGGTGGACCATCGCTCGCGCGCCGCGCCGCCGCGCCGCCGGGCCGTTACGCGGCGGACACGCCGTCAGACACTCGCTGTACACGCGACCGTTTAAGGTGCGTGTCGTGACTTCGAGCGGACAGGAGGGCGCACGGCGGCGCGCGGTGACGATCACCAGCGGCGGCCTGCTGCTGTGCAGGGTGCGAGGGGTACCCGTGTTGCTGGCTCCGTCATGGTGGCTCGGCGCGTTCGCGATCATGGTGCTGTACGCGCCGCTGGTGCGCGGGCTGTTGCCGGACGCCGGGTTGATGCAGTCATGGGCGATCGCGGCTGCCTTCGCGGCGTTGCTCGGTGCGTCGGTCCTCGCACACGAGCTGGGGCACACGCTGGTCGCACTGCGGATGGGGCTGCCTGTGCGGCGCGTCCGGCTCTTCCTGCTCGGCGGGCTGTCAGAGATCGCGCGAGTGCCGCGACGTCCCGGCCAGGAAGGCGTGATCGCGGTCGCGGGCCCGGTGGTCTCGCTCGCGCTCGCCGTCGCCTTCGCCGCGGTATGGGTGGTGATGCCTGCTGGGGGCGCGGGGTGGCTGCTGATCGCGCAGTGCGCGGTGGCCAACGCGGTCGTCGGGGTGTTCAACCTGCTTCCGGGGCTGCCGCTGGACGGCGGCAGGATCCTCCGAGCGGGTGTGTGGTCGTTGACGGGCACGCGGCTGCACGGCACGTGGGCAGCGGCCATCGGCGGCGGGCTCGTCGCGGGTGCGCTGTTCGTATGGGCGTTGCACGGCCTGGCCGTCGGCAGCGACGACCGGTGGTTGCGGCTGGTGCTGTGTGTGCTCGTCGGGTGGTTCGTGCTCGCGGGAGCGCGCGGCGAGCTGGCGGCCGAGCAGCGCAGGAACCTGCCCGCCGGGGTGGATATACGCCGGATCATGCAGCCGGTGCTGCAGCTGCCCGCTGAGAGCCCGGTTGCCGATGCGCTGGCCGCCGGAGTGGGACGGGCAGTGGTGCTGGTCCGCGCCGATGGGATCGCGGCAGGCCTGCTCGACGTCGCCGCGGCCAAGGAGTTGGCGGCACATTCCCCGTCGGCGCCTGCGGCGCGGGCCGCGGAAGCGGTACGGCCTGACACGATCCTGCTGGCATCCGAGCCGGATGAGGAGATCGCGAGCCGGGTGCTGGAGACCGCGGCCTGGCAGTTCCTGGTCATCGGCGATGACGGGAAACCGGCAGCCGTGTTGCGCAGGAAGGACGTGCAGGCGGCGCTCGGCGGCGACTGATGCCGGGAACCGGCCGTGGGTGACCTCGCGGTGTCTGGGAGTATCGAACGCTGCCGAACGCAGTGCGGCGCAGCGTCGCGGAGACGGAACACGACGGTACGGAGGAGTGCGGGTGTCAGTGCGAGGGCCGTTCCGGGCCGGTGACAGGGTGCAGCTGACCGACCCGAAGGGGCGGCGCTACACTATTGTGCTGGCCGAAGGGGGTGAGTACCACACCCACCGGGGGCAGCTGGCACACGACGACCTCATCGGCAGTTCGGAGGGGTCGGTGGTGACCTCGGCCGGGGGCACCTCCTACCTCGCGATGCGACCGGTGCTCGCCGACTACGTGCGGAGTATGCCGCGTGGCGCGCAGGTCATCTACCCGAAAGACGCCGCCCAAATCCTCATGTGGGGTGACATCTTCCCCGGAGCCAGGGTGGTCGAGGCCGGCGCGGGTTCGGGCGCGTTGACCTGCTCGCTGCTGCGTGCCGTCGGTGGCGAAGGCACCGTGACCTCCTATGAAGTGCGCGCCGATCACGCCGAGCACGCCAGGAAGAACGTCGAACGTTTCTTCGGCGGGGCGCCGCCGAACTGGGAACTGCACACCGATGACCTCTCCTCGCACAGCGATGAGGTCGACCGCGCCGTGCTCGACATGGTCTCGCCATGGGATGTGTTACCGACGGTGGCCGGTAACCTCGTCGCCGGCGGCGTACTGACGGTGTACGTCGCCACGGTCACCCAGCTTTCCCGGGTCGCCGAGGCGCTACGGGAACAGCAGTGCTGGACCGAGCCGGAGGCCTGGGAAGCGATCGAACGACCGTGGCACGTCGTCGGCCTCGCGGTGCGGCCGGAGCATCGTATGCAGGGACACACGGCGTTCCTGGTGACAGCCCGTAGGCTGGCCGACGGGGTCACGCCGCCCAAGGTGCATCGCCGTCCGAGCCGGGGATGACCGGAAGCAGCCCCGGCAGTGGTTGGCAGACCCCTATCGCGCGCCGAGCACGCACCAGCGACCGCCCCTGTTGACCAGGATCAGCTCGATCTCCTCGGCTGCCGGGGCGGTGGCGCCGGGTTCGGGACCCTGCCCGGGATCGACCTCGACCCGGACTCGGACGCCGGCCCGGCCGGCGGTCACGCTCAGCACCGGGTCACCGACCAGCGTGAACCGGGCGTTGGGCGCGATCTCGGCGACCTCCTCGGCGCGCGCGGTGCTCGGATCGCACAGCACGCGCCGGAACCGCGCCACATCCCTGGCGTTGGCGGCGGCGATCACCTCCTCGGCGACGCGTCGGATCTCGCCTGCCTCGCCTTCGGGATCGGCGCCGGTCGTGACCGTGCGATGCTCGGCGTGCCGCTGCCCGCTGGCGGTGTTCCTCCCCGCGAGCAGCAGCACGAGCAGCACCCCGATTCCCGCGGTCAGCACGACCGCGATGCCTGCTACGAACCCTGCGATCACACCGTGACGCACCGATCTCATCGCCGGGACCTCGCGAACCTGTCCGACCACTCCGAATGCCGCACGCCTACCGGGACGTCTCCACTGGTCACTCGATGCACCACCGGCCGCCCCGCTGCTGCACGGGTATCTCGTCGTTCTCGGTGAACGGCTCACCCGTGTCCGGGTGCGTGCCGGTGACCTCGAACGGGACACGTGCCGAGTTCCCCTCGATCACCGGCTCACCGGTGATGCGGAACGTCTCGTCGTTCAGCTCGTCGAGGTCCTCCTGGGTGGGCGCGTCGGGATCGCAGGACACCGACTGGGCGAGCTCGGCATCACGCTCGTTGAGGGCGGCCACGGCCGTCTCGGCGACCTGGCGAACCTCGGCCTGGTCGGTGCCCGGGTCGGCGGCGCCGTCGCCGTCCGGGTCGTGGATGTCCGGCTCGGGGGGTAGGTCGTCACCGGGATCCGCGCCGGTGCCGTCCGGGTCCGCTGTCTCCTCGGTGTCAGCGGCCTGGCCCGTGGGATCGTCCTCTCCGGTGCCGTCGGAGCCGGTGAACAGCAGGATCAACGCCACGATCCCGCCTACGAGAAGCAGCGCGGCCGCGATCACGACGCCGATGACCACACCCTTGCGCCTGCCGGGCGGCTCGCCTCCAGGTGGTCCACCTTCGTACGGTCCGGGATAACCCGGGTAGCCCCCGTAGCCCGCGGTGGCCTCGCCCGGTGGCGGGCCACCGTAGGGCCCGAACCCGCCCGGCTGGGTGTACTGCCGGGTGCCCTCCGGGCCAGGACCGTCCGGCGGGCCGCCCTGTCCGTGTGGTGGGGGACCAGGGGGCGGCCCGTGGGGCGCCCCAGGCACCTGGTTCTGGTACGGGTGAGCACCCTCGTGGCCGCCGTATCCTGGATGTTGTGGAGGTTGACTGCCAGGAAAGTCGCCACCGTGCCGGGATCCGTAAGGATCCCGCGGGTCGTAAGGACCCGGTGGCGGGGGAGGCTGCGTCATGGAGATCCCTCCTCAACGTCGTGTGGTAGCCCCTGGTGCCCGTACGAGGTGGACAGCGGCCCGCGCCCCGTCGCCCACGCGGGATGCGGTAGCGCATACTACGCCACGTGCCTGGCACGGATGCCGCTTATGGAGCGTGCCACAGTGGGTGGCTTCGTGTGGCACATCACCGGAACCTCGTCCACCGGTCGGCCCAGCGACGGCCGGGACACCTCCCGCCGTGGCGCCACCGAGATCGACGGCGCGTGCACGGCTGCGCCGTGACCGTACCCGTGATGGGAGTAACGCGATCGACGTCAACCGAGATCCGTGCGCTGCGCCGGGCTGGCGCCGCAGCAATTCTGTGATGCAGAAAGGGCTTGGATTGCGGAAGATCACCGGTACCGTTGAGAGAAATACGTCCGAGGAGGTGCCGCATGCAGAACGACCGCCCCGGTAGCCGGCAGGACGACGACGCGACCGACCCGATAGACACCGGCGAAGCGAGCGGGGAAGGGGAGACCGCCGCAACCGACGCCGAGGTCGCCGAGGAGCAGGCACGGCAAATTCGCTTCCTCGAGGAGGAAGTGGCTCACCTGCGGCGCCGGGCGGCTGGTGCCCCGCAGAGCGACAGGGCGCTGGAACAGCGCCTTGCCGAGGCCTCCGAGCGGATCAATCAGCTCACCGAGCGCAACAACAAGCTGGTGGAGACGTTGCGGGATGCCCGGTCGCAGTTGCTGGCGTTACGAGAGGAAGTCGACCGGCTGGCGCAGCCGCCGAGCGGTTACGGCGTGTTCCTCGGGGTACACGAGGACAAGACGGTCGACGTGTTCACCTCCGGCCGCAAGATGCGGGTGTCGGTCTCGCCGAACGTCGAGGTCGACAACCTGCGGCGAGGCCAGGCCTTGCGGCTGAACGAGGCGCTGACCGTGGTCGAGGCCGGTGGCTTCGAGCGCACCGGTGAGGTATGTGGCCTCCGTGAGGTGTTACCGCCACCCGGCGAGGACTACTGCGCTCGGGCGCTGGTGGTCGGTCACACCGACGAGGAGCGGATCGTCTACCTGTCGGACCCGCTGGCCGAAGAGGACCTCAAGTCCGGTGACTCGCTGCTGGTCGACACCAAGGCCGGGTTCGCCTACGAGCGGGTGCCCAAGGCCGAGGTGGAGGATCTGGTCCTCGAGGAAGTGCCCGATGTGCAGTACGAGGACATCGGTGGGCTCTACCGGCAGATCGAGCAGATCCGTGACGCGGTCGAGCTGCCCTTCCTGCATGCCGATCTGTACCACCAGTACCAGCTGCACCCGCCGAAGGGTGTGCTGCTCTACGGCCCCCCTGGGTGCGGCAAGACGTTGATCGCCAAGGCCGTCGCCAACTCGCTGGCCAAGCAGGTCGCCAAGGACCGCGGCGACAGCGAGCTGTCCGCAGCGAAGTCCTACTTCCTCAACATCAAGGGACCGGAGCTGCTGAACAAGTTCGTCGGTGAGACCGAGCGGCACATCCGCCTGATCTTCCAGCGAGCGCGGGAGAAGGCCTCGGAAGGCACCCCGGTGATCGTGTTCTTCGACGAGATGGACTCGATCTTCCGTACGCGAGGCAGCGGGGTCTCCTCGGATGTGGAGACGACGATCGTGCCGCAGCTGCTCTCCGAGATCGACGGTGTCGAGGGCCTGGAGAACGTGATCGTGATCGGTGCCTCCAACCGGGAGGACATGATCGATCCCGCCATCCTCCGCCCAGGCAGGCTGGACGTGAAGATCAAGATCGAGCGTCCGGACGCGGAGGCGGCCAAGGACATCTTCTCCAAGTACCTCACCCCGGACCTGCCGATTCACGCCGATGACCTGGCCGAGTTCGGCGGCGACCAGAGCTCGACCATCGAGGCGATGATCCAGCACACCGTCGAGCGGATGTACGAGGAGAGCGACGAGAATCGCTTCCTCGAGGTCACCTACGCAAACGGGGACAAGGAGGTCCTGTACTTCAGGGACTTCAACTCCGGCGCGATGATCCAGAACATCGTCGATCGGGCGAAGAAGGCCGCGATCAAGTCTGTGCTGGAAACCAAGCAGCCGGGGTTGCGGGTGCAGCACCTGCTGGATGCGATCCAGGACGAGTTCGCCGAGAACGAGGACCTGCCGAACACTACCAACCCGGACGACTGGGCACGGATTTCCGGCAAGAAGGGCGAGCGCATCGTCTACATCCGGACGCTGGTCACCGGCAAGAACCAGGACTCGGGCCGGGCGATCGACACCGCGACCAACACCGGGCAATACCTGTAGGGGAACCCGCAGGGGACATCCCCTGCGTAGGTGCGTGGCGGTCCGCGGTCGTGCGCGCAGCCGTGGGTGCCCCGGCACCGGGGTGCCCACGGCACGGCGCGCGTTCGTCCGTTATGTTGGGTTCGCTCGACAGCCATTCGCTGCGGGTGAGCCGATCACGAGTTAAGGGGAACAACGGTGCGTCACGGGCCTATCACCCTCGTGGTCGGGATCGCGCTCGCCGGGGCACTCGTCGGCTGTGCCGACGGGCCCAACGAGCTCGGTGCCGACCACGACGAGGAGGACCCTGCCGCGCAGGACGTCGCCGACGATGCGGAGGTGTCCGATGACGGCGGCAGCGACGGCATCGATCCCGCGGCACAGCGTGCCGCCGGGGCGGCGTTGCTGTGGGACGGCGACGTGGCCGACGAAGGCGTTCAGCGCAAGGACAGCGAGCCCGGCACCCCGGGCGGGTGCCTCACCGAGGTGTTCGCCCCCGCCGCGGGCGGCGGTGACGTCAGTTACCACGCCGCGTGGTGGGAGTACCCCACGGGCTCCACGCTGCGTCACTACGTGACGGCGCTGCCATCGTCTGTTTCCGGTTCCGGAGACTCCGGTGACACGACGGACGGGGCCGCGATGTTGGAGGCCATCGACTGCGCCGGGGACGCGCTCGCGCTGGAGGTCGACGGTGTCGACGCACACGACGGCCGTTGTCTCGACGAGTCCGGTGAGACCACGTGCACCGTGCTGCTGACCGACCGGGATGTGCTCTCGGTGGTGCAGGTGACGGCCGAGCGGCAACGCGGTGCGGAGGAAGCGGCCGAGCGTCTCGCGGTGATCGCCGCGGACGCGTTGGAACGAGTGTAGGCGCACAACCCGTAGGCTGGTGTTATGCGGCGGATCATGGGAACCGAGGTCGAGTACGGCATCGCCGTACCCGGCGATGCCACAGCCAACCCGGTACTGACCTCGACACAGGTGGTGCTGGCCTACGCGGCCGCGGCCGACATCCCGCGGGCACGCAGGGCCCGCTGGGACTACGAGGTGGAGTCCCCGTTGCGGGACGCCCGCGGTTTCGATCTGAGCGGTCAGGGCGGCCCACCGCAGGATCCGGACGTGGAGGACCTCGGTGCGGCGAACGTGATCCTCACCAACGGTGCACGGCTGTACGTGGACCACGCGCACCCGGAGTACTCCGCACCCGAAGTGACCAATCCGCGTGACGCGGTGGTCTGGGACAAGGCCGGGGAGCGCGTGATGGAGCAGGCCGCGATGAAGGCCGCCACGGTGCCGGGCCAGCCGCAGCTGCAGCTGTACAAGAACAACGTCGACGGCAAGGGCGCCAGCTATGGCAGCCACGAGAACTACCTCATGGCCCGGGACACCCCGTTCACCTCGGTGATCACCGGACTGACGCCGTTCTTCGTGTCGCGCCAGGTGGTGACCGGCTCGGGCCGAGTCGGTATCGGCCAGCAGGGCGAGGAGGAAGGTTTCCAGCTTTCGCAACGCGCCGACTACATCGAGGTCGAGGTCGGGCTGGAGACCACCCTCAAGCGCGGCATCATCAACACTCGGGACGAGCCCCATGCCGACGCGGACAAGTACCGCAGGCTGCACGTGATCATCGGGGACGCGAACCTGGCCGAGTACGCCACCTACCTCAAGCTGGGCAGTACCGCGGCGGTACTGGACATGGTCGAGGCCGGGATGACTTTCGACGACCTCAAGCTGCACGATCCGGTCCGCGCGGTGCGCCAGATCAGCCACGACCCGACGCTGGCGGCCAAGGTCGAGCTGGCTGACGGCCGCAGGTTCACCGGTCTGGACCTACAGTACGCCTACCTGGAGCGCGCCGTGTCGTTCGCGGAGCGGGAACGCGACGAGACACGGGACGCCGTGCTCGCGTTGTGGGCCGATGTGCTGGACAAGCTGTCCCGCGACCCCCGCGAGTGCGCGGACCTGCTGGACTGGCCCGCGAAACTGGTGTTGCTGGAGAGCTACCGGAGCCGGGACAACCTCGGCTGGGCGGCACCCCGGTTGCACATGATCGATTTGCAGTACTCCGACGTCCGTCTCGACAAAGGGCTGTACAACAGGCTCGTGACCAGGGGCTCGATGAAGCGCATGGTCAGCGAGGACGAGGTTCACGCGGCGATGACGCAGCCCCCGGAGGACACCAGGGCCTACTTCCGGGGACGTGCCCTCGAGAAGTACGCGGCCTCGATCGCCGCCGCGTCCTGGGACTCGGTCATCTTCGACGTGGGTAGGGAATCACTGGTGCGAATCCCGACGCTGGAGCCGTTGCGCGGCACCAAGGCCCACGTTGGTCAGCTGCTCGATGAAGCCGACACCGCCGAGCAGCTGGTCCAGGAGCTGACGGGCTGATTGTCACGCGTATGACACGCGAGATCTCGGTGCGTGAACGACCGCCCCGCTGAGCCCGATTACTAGGTAACCTGGACGTGAGCACCGTTGATCAGG
Source organism: Haloechinothrix sp. LS1_15 (assembly GCF_033042135.1). Taxonomy (NCBI): domain Bacteria; kingdom Bacillati; phylum Actinomycetota; class Actinomycetes; order Pseudonocardiales; family Pseudonocardiaceae; genus Haloechinothrix; species Haloechinothrix sp. LS1_15. The sequence goes on from NZ_WBXM01000011.1 coordinate 52,105, forward strand.
AGGCGACATGGCGCAGGAGAAGATCGAACGGCACGGCGGTGGAGACTCCGAGGAGGAGGGCGAGGGCGGCGCTCCCGCTGGTCAGGAACGCCGTGAGCAGATGGGCGAGGATGTCGACACGATCCTCGACGAGATCGACGACGTCCTTGAGGAGAACGCTGAGGACTTCGTACGCGCCTACGTGCAAAAGGGCGGTCAGTAGACCGGCAGGATCAGCCGGAGTGAATCGTCGCGTAGGCTCTGTTGCAGCGCACGTTACGTGAGAGATGGGAACCGCGAGAACGTATGGACAACACCTCGCCCGCGCACGTGCGCGGGGCACTGCCACCGGCCTATCTGTCGATGGAGTCCTCGTCCTTTACCGATTTCCTTCGCAATCAAGCACCGGAACTGCTGCCGCCGCAGGGGCGGGCGAGCGGGTCCGGTTCGGACCTGGCGACACCGCACGGCACCACGATCGTGGCGCTGATGTTCTCCGGGGGTGTGCTCATCGCCGGCGACCGGCGCGCCACCGCCGGTAACATCATCGCCGCTCGCGACCTGGAGAAGGTATTCGTCACCGACGAATACTCCGCGGTCGGAGTCGCGGGTACGGCCGGGATCGCGCTGGAGATGATCCGGCTGTACACGGTGGAGCTGGAGCACTACGAGAAGATCGAGGGCATCTCGCTGTCACTGGACGGCAAGACCAACAAGCTCGCGTTGATGGTGCGCAACAACCTGGACGCGGCGCTGGCGGGTCTTGCCGCGATCCCGCTGTTCGTGGGGTACGACACCGAGGCACGTGATCCCGCCAAGGCGGGGCGCATCGTCTCCTTCGACGCCACAGGAGGGCGTTTCGAGGAAACGGCGGGTTATCACGCCATCGGCTCCGGCTCGTTGTTCGCCAAGTCCGCGCTGAAGAAGCTGCACGACCCGGGGGTGAGCCAGGATCAGGCGATTCGCACGGCCATCGAGTCGCTCTACGACGCGGCGGACGACGACACCGCCACGGGTGGCCCCGATGTGGTGCGCAGGATCTTCCCGAGTGTGGTAACCGTCACGAGTGAAGGTGCCAGCCGTCTCGCCGACGAGCGGGCCGCCGAGATCGCTGAGGAGGTTGTCGCTGAGCGTACCGAGCGTGACCGACGAGCGGGGTGAGTCGCGTCGATGCCGGGATGATCGCCCGGTATTCCCCGGGATGACCGGCACGACCGGCACGGCAGCGCGACCAGGATCGCCAACCAGCAAGGCAGCCAGCACCGAGAAGAGTGGAGATCGATCACCGTGACGATGCCGCTGTACGCCTCCCCCGAGCAACTGATGCGCGACAAGTCGGAGTATGCCCGCAAGGGCATCTCCCGCGGGCGGAGCGTGGTCGCGCTGAAGTACGCCGACGGGGTGCTGTTCGTGGCAGAGAACCCCTCGACGACGCTGCACAAGGTTTCGGAGATCTACGACCGGATCGGTTTCGCCGCGGCCGGGCGTTACAGCGAGTACGAGAGCCTGCGCCGCGCGGGCATCAAGTACGTCGACCTGTGGGGCTACTCCTACGACCGGCGAGACGTCTCGGCGCGGCAGCTGGCGAACGTCTACGCCCAGACGCTCGGCTCGATCTTCACCGAGCAGGTCAAGCCCTACGAGGTCGAGCTGGCCGTGGCCGAGGTGGGCGAGACCTCCGAGGAGGACCAGCTGTACCGGCTCATCTATGACGGATCGATCGTCGACGAGCCGAAGTACCTGGTGATGGGTGGGCAGACGGACCCGATCGTCAACCAGCTCAAGGATCAGTACGAGGCGGGCTGCTCGCTGGAACAGGCGGTGCGGCTGGCGGTGTCGGTACTGGCCTCCGGCTCGAGCACGACCAACGGCGGGAACGCCGAGCTGGACAAGCTCGAGGTGGCGGTGCTGGAACGTCACCGGCCCCGGCGGGCGTTCCGCCGTATTTCCGGTGCGGCGTTGCACGCGCTGATTCCCGAGGACACGGCGAAGGGCGATGCCGGTGACTCCGCTGGTGACTCTGCCGATGACGCGAAACAGGACGACACCGGTACCGCCACCGAGGGCGGCGACGCGGGAGCAGGCGAGCAGCAGTCGGACGAAGGCAGGTAAGAGTATGCGGTTGCGTGACCGGACCGGTACCCGCCCCGTGAGGGGATTCCGACGACGCGGGTGTGCCTGATGCAGCGGCGGATCTTCGGCATCGAAACCGAGTTCGGCGTCACCTGCACCTTTCACGGTCAGCGCAGGCTCTCGCCCGACGAGGTGGCCCGCTACCTGTTCCGCAAGGTGGTGTCGTGGGGCCGGTCGTCGAACGTGTTCCTCGCCAACGGCTCACGGCTCTACCTGGACGTCGGCTCGCACCCCGAGTACGCGACTGCCGAATGCGACAACCTGATCCAACTGATCACCCACGAGAAGGCGGGGGAGCGCATCCTCGAGGACCTGCTCGTCGACGCCGAGCGCAGGCTAGCCGACGAGGGGATCGGCGGTGACATCTTCCTGTTCAAGAACAACACCGACTCGGCAGGCAACTCCTATGGTTGCCACGAGAACTACCTGGTGGGTCGCTCCGGGGAGTTCTCCCGCATCGCCGATGTGTTCCTGCCGTTCCTGGTGAGTCGCCAGCTCATCTGCGGGGCTGGGAAAGTGCTGCAGACGCCACGCGGGGCGGTGTACTGCCTCTCACAGCGTGCCGAACACATCTGGGAGGGGGTCTCCAGCGCGACCACGCGGTCGCGACCGATCATCAACACTCGCGACGAGCCGCACGCCGATGCCGAGCGGTACCGGCGGCTGCACGTGATCGTGGGGGACTCCAACATGGCCGAACCGACCACGCTGCTCAAGGTCGGGGCGGCCAACCTGGTGCTGCAGATGATCGAGGAAGGGGTGCAGTTCAAGGACTTCACCCTCGACAACCCGATCCGGGCGATCCGCGAGATCAGCCACGACATGACGGGGCGCCGCAAGGTGCGGCTGGCTGGTGGTCGGGAGGCCTCGGCGCTGGAGATTCAGCGCGAGTACCACTCACGCGCGGTGCAGTTCCTCGACACACACGGTTCCGACCCGATCACCGAGAGCATCGTCGAGTTGTGGGGTCGAGCGTTGGACGCGGTGGAGCAGCAGGACTTCAGCAAGATCGACACCGAGATCGATTGGGCGATCAAGTACCGACTCGTGGAGGGATACCGGGCCAAGCGCGGTCTCGATCTGTCCAGCCCGCGGATCGCCCAGCTGGACCTGGCCTACCACGACATCCGGCGGGGCCGGGGTATCTTCGATGTGCTGCAACGCAAGGGCCTGGTCAAGCGCGTTACCGACGACGGCGAGATCGAGCTGGCCAAGGACAGCCCGCCGCAGACCACGAGGGCCAAGTTGCGAGGCGACTTCATCGCCGCCGCCCAGGCGGCGCAGCGGGACTTCACCGTCGACTGGGTGCACCTCAAGCTCAACGACCAGGCGCAGCGCACGGTGCTGTGCAAGGACCCGTTCCGCAGCGTCGACGAACGTGTCGAGCGTCTCATCGCCAGCTTGTAACGGCGGTCGAGCGCGGCGCTGAACGCGACTTGAGCGCGGTAGACGGTAACGAAGGCGACATTCAGCGCGCACAGGGTGCAACGACTCAGCCGAAGTTGCCGCACGATCCAGCTTAGTAGGGTTAGGCTCGGGACGTGTCAACAGCTCGGGTCGAACGTCTGGTCAACCTCGTTCTCGCGCTGCTGTCCACTCGCCAATACCTGACGGCGGAGCGGATCAGGGCGACGGTGCCCGGTTACGCCGAGGCCGCCAGTGACGAGGCCTTCTTCCGCATGTTCGAGCGCGACAAAGTAGAGCTCCGCGAGCTGGGCATCCCGCTGGAGACCGGGCGGAGCTCCATCTTCGATGGCGCCGACGGATACCGCATCGCGCGGCGGGACTACGAGCTCGGTGAGGTCGATCTGGAACCGGACGAGGCCGCGGCCGTCGGGCTCGCCGCCCGGCTGTGGGACTCGCCCGAGCTGACCGGTCAGGCCAACAGCGCGCTGGTGAAACTCAGGGCCGCGGGAGTCGAGGTCGACCGGTCCGCCGCCGCGCTGGTGCAGCCACGGGTCAGCACCGAGCCGGCGTTCGCGCCGGTGCTGACCGCGGTGCGGGAAGGGCGGCCGGTGCGCTTCGCCTACCGGCGTGCAGGCTCACCGGAACGCATGACGCGCACGGTCGAACCGTGGGGTGTGGTGTCCTGGCGCGGCCGCTGGTACCTGGTTGGGCACGACCGCGACCGGCAGGCGCCACGGTGCTTCCGGCTGTCCCGGGTACTGGGCGAGGTCGTGTTCGCCGGTCACAGCGGCGAGGTCGAACGCCCCGAAGGAACGGACTTGCTACGGATGGTGGCGGGCAGCCATGAGGACGAGGACGGCGCTTCGGTGGCGACCGCGCGGCTGTGGATCGCCGACGGCGCGGCGGCAGGTATCCGGCGCAAGGCCACCGCCCTCGGTAGGCGCGAGCTCGCCGGTGCGCCGGGCGACGAGGTCTCCATCGACGTGTACAGCACCGAGGGTGCCGCCCGCTGGATCGCTGGCTACGGCCCCGATGTGGTGGTGCTGGAGCCCGATGTCCTCGCCAAGGCCGTTCAGCAGCGGCTGGAGATCGTAGCCGCCGAGGGGGTGCGACCGTGACGCGGGCCGCCGAACGCCTACCGCGTCTGCTGGCACTCGTGCCGTACCTGCTGGCGCGTCCGGGTATCAGGATCGACGACGCGGCCGCCGATTTCGGGGTGAGCGCCACGCAGCTGCGCAAGGACCTCGAACTGCTCTGGATGTGCGGGCTGCCTGGATACGGTCCCGGTGACCTGATCGACCTGTCGTTCGACGCCGACACCGTCACCGTGACGTTCGACGCGGGCATGCGGCGCCCGTTGCGGCTGACCGGAGGCGAGGCGACAGCGCTGCTGGTGGCCCTGCGAGCGCTCGCCGAGACCCCTGGCGTTGCCGACGGCGACGCGGTACGACGGGCTATCGCCAAGATCGAATCGGCGGCGGGCGAGGCGCAACCCGCGGGAGTCGTGATCGACTCCGGGGTCAGCGAGAGCCGCTCGACGGCCGAGACGCGGCGGGAGGTGCAGCGGGCGCTCGCGGCGGGCCGCGCGATTCGGATGTGCTACTACACCGCATCGGCCGACCGGGTGGCCGAGCGGGTCGCCGACCCGATGCGGTTGCTCATCGTGGATGGGCGCGGCTACCTCGAGGCCTGGTGCCGCAGCGCCGCCGGTGTGCGGCTGTTCCGGCTCGACCGCGTCGACGCGCTGGAGGTGCTCGACGAACCCGCACACGCGCCTGCGGAGACCGAACACATCGATGTCTCCCAGGGGCTGTTCCCGCCACGGCCGGATCAGGTCGAAGCGATCCTCGTCCTCGACCCGGAGGCTCGGTGGATGTCCGAGTACTTCTCCTGTGAAGAGCTCGACGAGCTCGACGGAGGCAGGCTGCGGGTACGGCTGCGCTACAGCGACGACTCGTGGCTGGAACGGCTGGTGCTCGGAAACGGAGGTGAGGTGCGTGTCGAGGCGCCACGGGAATTGGCCACGCGAGTGCGGGACCGCGCGCGTGCCGCGTTGCGGCGCAGCGGTGCCGCCTGACACGGGCTGTTCACCCGGCAGTCAAGCAGGGCGAGTACGGTAACGGCGTGGACGAGGTCACAGTGGTGGTCACCGGAAGTGTCGCACTGGCCGTTGTCGCGGCAGCCGTGCTGGTGGTGTTGATCTTTCGGGTGTATCGCGAGTTGCGAGTGTGTCGCACGACGTGGTCCTATGTCCGCGATAGCGTCGTTGACCGGCTCGGCATGCTGCGTGCCAGGCTCGCTGCCGTACGGGTCGGCTTCGCACAGCGCTTCGGTCGGCGGTCCCGGACGGCCCGTTGACGGTGTGTAGGCGCTGGCCGGACAGTAGAATGTGGGAAAGGTTAGAAAGGAGGCCGCGATGGCGCCTTCACCGTGGCAGATCGCCATCATCGTCCTGGTCCTGATCCTGCTGTTCGGTGCCAAGAAGCTCCCGGACGCGGCCCGGTCGATCGGTCGATCGATGAAGATCTTCAAGGCGGAGACCAAGGGCCTGCACGAGGACGATGACAGCGGCGGCTCCGACTCGTCGTCTTCGGCGTCCTCACGGACCTCGCAGGCAGCGCAGGACGGAACGGAGCCGGTGGATCCGGACATGCGCCAGTTGCCGCGCGCGTCGGCGACCCGTGCCGACCAGGACACCGGCCCGTCGAAAGATGAGCAGGTCGCCGAACTCCAGCGGCAGCTGGACGAGATGAAGAAGCAGACCGACGGGTCACAACGGAACGCGAGCTGACACGCGAAGGAGTGACGTGGCTGAGTTGGGCGGGTCATGAGCTCTGACGGCGCGTCCAAGCGCAGCGCGTGGAGCGTTCGCCGGGAAGCCCGGCGTCGCCGTAGCCGCCGGTACAACCCCGATGGTTCGATGACGCTCATCGAACACATCTACGAGTTCCGGCGCCGGCTGCTGTATGCCCTGCTCGCGGTGTGCGCCGGGGGTGCGGTTGGGTTCGTGTGGTTCGCCCACGGCATCGGGCCGCTGCCAGCGCTGGGCGATGTGATCAAAGGGCCGTACTGTGACCTGCCGAGCGAGATCCGGCTCGATACCGGTGGGGGCGGTTGCCAGCTGCTGCAGACCGCCCCGTTCGAAGCCTTCATGATCCAGCTGAAGGTCGGCATCGCCGCTGGCATGGTGCTGACCGGACCCTTGTGGCTGTACCAACTCTGGGCGTTCCTCGCTCCTGGGCTGTACAACTGGGAACGCAAGTACGCACGGATCTTCGTCTGCGCGGCGTCGGTGCTGTTCGCGGCGGGTGCGGCGTTGGCCGTGGTGATCGTGCCGTTGGCGCTGACCGTGCTCGTCGGTTTCGGCGGCGAGACGTTCGTGACCGCGTTGCGCGGTCAGGAGTACGTCTCGTTCGTGCTCGCCCTGCTGCTCATCTTCGGTATCAGTTTCGAGCTGCCGTTGCTGATCGTGATGCTCAATCGGGTGGGCGTGGTCCAGTACGAGCAGCTCAAGCGGTGGCGCCGGGGTATCATCGCGGGGTTGTTCGTGTTCGCGGCATTCGTGACGCCGACCGACCCGTTCTCGATGGTGGCGCTGGCCGTGGCGTTGACGGGGTTGTTCGAGCTGGCGATCCAGTTCGCGCGCATGCACGACCGCAAGCTCGAACGGCGGCGTGAGGCGGAAGGCCTCGCAGGCCTGTCGGACGACGAGGCCGCGCCCTTCCACTACACCCCGACCGACACCACAGGGGCGGTAGAGCCGTCGACCGCGGCGGAAACGAGCGGCCGTCGGGGCTCGACCGATGACGTGACCTAGCTCCCGCTTCCCGCGGTCAGCCACCCGCGCACTGCGCGTAGCGAGGCGAGTATGCAACCCTGGACCCGTGGCTGAACGCCTTGATCATTCCCCGGCCGAGGCTTACGTGGCTGCCAAGCATCGCTCCTCGTACCCCAAACTCACCGAGTTCGCCGCACAGCTGGCCTTCGAGTTCGACGACTTCCAGCGCCGCGGCTGCGAGGCGCTCGAGGACGGGCACGGAGTGCTGGTGTGCGCCCCGACGGGGGCGGGCAAGACCGTCGTCGGCGAGTTCGCCGTGCACCTCGCGCTGGCCGAGGGCCGCAAGTGCTTCTACACCACACCGATCAAGGCGCTGTCGAACCAGAAGTACACCGACCTCACCGAGCGGTACGGGCCGTCGGCTGTCGGCCTACTGACCGGCGACACCTCGGTGAACCCGCACGCCCAGGTGGTGGTGATGACCACCGAGGTGTTGCGGAACATGCTCTACGCGGGCTCTACCACGCTCGACGACCTCAGCTACGTGGTGATGGACGAGATCCATTACCTCGCCGACCGGTTCCGCGGGGCGGTGTGGGAGGAAGTGATCCTGCACCTGCCCGAGCACGTCCGCGTGGCCGGCCTCTCGGCGACGGTGAGCAACGCGGAGGAGTTCGGCGAGTGGCTGGTGGAGGTGCGCGGCGACACCGCCGTCGTGGTTGACGAGCACCGGCCGGTCCCGCTGTGGCAACAGATGATGGTCGGCAACCGGATGTTCGACCTGTTCGCCGGGGAACGGGACGGCAAGCCGAAGATCAACCCGGTGCTGCTGCGGCGCGTCGAGGAGGCCAGCAAGGCGGCAGGCCCATCCGCGCTGCGCGGGCAGCGCGGCTACCGCGACCGCAAGGCGGGACCGCGCAGTGGCCGCGGCCCCCGGTTCCGACCGCCCTCACGCACCGATGTCATCGCCAAGCTGGACGCCGCCGGCCTGCTTCCCGCGATCACGTTCATCTTCTCGCGCGCGGGCTGTGACGCCGCCGTCGAACAGTGCACCCGCTCCGGCCTCCGGCTCAACGATCGGGAGGAGGCCGAGCAGGTACGCGCCATCGTGGACGAGCGCACCGCCGACCTCCCGGAACACGACCTCGATGTGCTCGGCTACTGGGAGTGGCGTGACGCCCTGGAGCGGGGCATCGCGGCACACCACGCCGGGTTGCTGCCCGCCTTCAAGGAAACCGTGGAGGAGCTGTTCGTCCGCGGGCTGGTGAAGGTCGTGTTCGCCACCGAGACGCTGGCGCTGGGCATCAACATGCCCGCCCGCACCGTGGTGCTGGAACGGCTGGTCAAGTACAACGGTGAGGCCCACGTGGAGCTCACCGCAGGCGAGTACACGCAGCTGACCGGCAGGGCCGGGCGTAGGGGAATCGACGTCGAGGGCTACGCCGTGGTGCTGTGGCAACCGGGGATCGATCCCAAGCAGGTGGCGGGCCTGGCGTCCACCAGGACCTACCCGTTGCACTCCTCGTTCCGTCCCGGCTACAACATGGCCGTCAACCTGGTCGCCACGCTGGGTGTGCGGCAGGCCCGCGAAATCCTCGAGCAGTCGTTCGCGCAGTTCCAGGCCGATCGTTCGGTGGTGGGGCTGTCGCGCACGATCGAGCGGAACACCGAAGCACTCGAAGGCTACGCAGAGGCGGCGGGCGAGGAGTTCGAGCAGCTTCGCGAGTACATGGACCTGCGTAAGCAGGTTTCCGACCGGGAGAAGGTGCTGTCGCGGCAGCGCAAGCACGAACGCAAGGATCAGGTCGCCGATTCGCTCGAACAGCTGCGCAAGGGCGATGTCATCGCGATCCCCGGCGGCAAGCGTGCGGGACTTGCGGTGGTCATCGACCCGGGAACCGATCCGGTGCGCGAACCACGTCCCCTGGTTGTGACCGAGGATCGCTGGTCTGGGCCGCTGTCGGTGGCTGATTTCCCGTCGCCGGTGACGCCGCTGGGACGTGTCCGGCTGCCCAAGCGGGTGGATGTCCGCTCCGCAAAAGCCCGTCGCGACGTGGCTGCCACGTTGCGCAACTCGGGAATCGCGGCACCGCGACGCAAGCGCAGGGGCTCAGACGCGCACTCCGATCCCGAGCTCGCCCAGCTACGCGCCGCACTGCGGTCGCACCCGTGCCATGGGCTCGCCGACCGGGAGGCACGGCTGCGGTGGGTGGAGCGGCACGAGCGGTTGGAGCAGGAGAACCGCAAACTGCAGCGGCAGGTCGCTGCCCGCACGCATTCACTGGCCAGGGCGTTCGACAGGATCCGTGCCTTGCTGACCGAACGCGGCTATCTCGTCGAGGATGCTGATCACGAGCAGGGTGACGGTGTCGTCGACGAGGTACGGGTCCGGGTGACCGAGGACGGCCACCGGCTCGCCCGCATCTACAGCGAATCGGACCTGCTGGTGGCCGAGTGCCTGCGACGCGACACCTGGCGCATGCTACAGCCTGCCGAACTGGCCGCGGTGGTGTCCACGCTGGTGTTCGAGGCCCGGCGAGATAGTGCGGGCGAGCCCAAGCTCCCCTCCGGGGCGGTTTCGGATGCGTGGCAGGAAACCGTCCGGGTCTGGACCGAACTGGTCGAGGACGAACGCAGGCACAAGCTCGACCGGACGAGAGAGCCGGATGCCGGCTTTGCGTGGCCGGTGTACCGATGGGCGCGTGGCGAATCACTGGAGAAGGTCATGACCACCTCGGATGCTGCCGGGCAGGAACTCTCCGCCGGTGACTTCGTGCGCTGGTGCAGGCAGGTGGTGGATCTGCTGGAGCAACTGCGCGACGTGCTCGGACCCCGCCACCCGGTGGGTGTGGCCGCAAGCGATGCCGTCCAGGCGATCCGCAGGGGAGTTGTCGCCGCGGGCACCGTGTAGCGCAGGGCGGCGAGCCGAAGGGGTCCTCGGGTACAGGATGTGTACCGAAGGAGTCCTTCGGCTCGCCGCCAGGTGTTCGCCACTGGATGTGAGTGGGGACCCGAGATACCGCCGGGACCGGTCGTTGTGGTTGGATCGCGTGGGAACGACTGGATGGCGACTCTGGCGGAGGCGAACGATGAGCACGCCGTACGGCGGCAATGACCCCCAGCAGTGGGGGCAGCAACCCTACGGCGACGAGACGCAGGGAGGTCCGCCTTCCGGTGGCTTCCCTGCGCCCGGTCAGTGGGGGCAACAGCAGCCTGGCTACGGCCAGCAGCAGTGGGGGTACCCACCGGGGCAGCCCGATCAGGGGCAGCAGTACGGGTATCCGGGCCATGGCCAGCAGCAGTGGGGCCAGCAGCCGCCCGGCGGATACCCGGGACAACCCGGTCAGCCCGGCCGACCCGGATACCCGGGCCAGCCGGGTCAGCCCGGCCAACAGGGCCAACAGGGCCAACCCGGACAGGCACCGGGCCAGCCCCCGTACCCGCAGCAGGGTGGGCAACCACCGCAACAGGATCCTCACCAGGGCACGTACCAGTACGGTGCGTACCAGCAACCCCCGGTCGGCTATCCGGGGCAGGGCCAACCGTACCCGGGCGATGTCGAGGGTGACAGCGGTGGGAAGAAGCCGAACCTCGCGCTGTGGATCGGGATCATCATCCTCGTCGTACTGCTGGGTACCATCGCGTTCCTCGGCTTCGTCGCACCGGGCTGGTTCACCGCCACGGTGTTCGACCACGAGGAGATGGAAACCGGTGTGCAAGGCGTGCTGACCGAGCAGTACCAGATCGATGGGGTCGACAGCGTCACCTGCCCGGAGGGCCAGGACGTGACCGTGGATCACTCCTTCGAGTGCACGGCGGTGATCGAGGGTGAGGAGCGTTCGGTTCCCATCACCGTGACCAGCGAGGACGGGAACTACGAGGTCGGGATGCCCGAGTAGGTACGCAGAATTCGGTGGCTCCGGCCCGAGTCGGCGCGCGAGGATCCGGTCATGACCGACCTCGACATCCGCACCCTCGACGTGGACGAACACCGGGCCGCACGTGATCTGTTCCTGGAAACCCTCCATGTCTCGCCGACGGGAGAGCGTGACGGGCCGCTTACCGAGCGAGCGTTCCAGCCGGGCCGCACGCTCGGCGCGTTCGAGGGCGGAGCCATGGTCGGTACGGCACGTTCGGTGGACGTGGCGTTGACGGTCCCCGGCGGCGTGGTGAGCGCTGCCGCGGTCACCGGTGTGGGAGTACGCGCGAACCGCACCCGGCGTGGTCTCCTCCGGGGTCTGATGGCCGCCCAGCTGGACGGCTGTGCCTCGCGCGGTGTGGTCGCGGCCGGGTTACTGGCCAGCGAGGGCGGCATCTACGGGCGTTTCGGTTACGGCATCGGCACGGTGGAACGGTCGCTGCGTCTGGACCGGCGTCGCACGTCAGTTCGCGAGGACGCCCCGGCGGGCGGCGAGATCGAGCTGTGGGACTTCGACACGGCCGTCGAGCGGCTACCCGGCCTCTACCGGGACATCGCGGGAACCTACCCCGGCATGCTCAGTAGGCCGGATCACCTGTGGGCCGGATGGGAGTCCCATTTCCGCAGGCGGAAAGAGATCGCACGGGCCGCAGTACACCACGGAAGCTCCGGCGTCGACGGGTACGCGATGTACCGGGTGACCTCCGAGCATGCAGGAAACGGTCGCTTCAGCGTGCTGTGTGTGGAGGACATGATCACCGCGAGTCCGGAAGCCCGTGCCGGTTTGTGGCGATACCTGCTGGGGGTCGATCTCATCGACACCGTCGAGTTCTCGAAACGCCCACTGGACGAGCCGCTGGAGCTGCTGTTGACCGAGCCCCACGCGTGCCGGGTACACCACACTGGGGACCACCTGTGGCTGCGTCTCGTGGACGTCCCAGCGGCGCTGGCGGCACGATCGTACGGTGCCTGCGGCGACGAGACCGTCGTGCTCGAGGTGCGCGACTCGTTACTGCCTGACAATTCCGGCAGCTACGCCATCGGGTGCAGCGGCGTAGCTCGTACGGAGCAGCCAGCGCAGCTGGTTGTCGACGTCGACGCGCTGGCGATGCTGTACCTTGGCGCGTGGCGGCCCGGCGCGCTAGCCGAGACGGGACGCCTCGAGGTGCGCGAATCCGGCGCGCTCGCGGTCGCCGACCGGGTGTTCGCGACGAGCACGCGACCCTGGTGCGGTACCAGCTTCTGACACGCCCGGTCGCCGGGCAGGGCCAGGGAGGTTGAGTGAGCGGCACCCCTCCGATGCGGGCGCTGGGGCGACGAGCGCACGCGTCAGGGGCGGTGCTCGTCGGCCTGGCCCTGATCGCGGTGGCCGCTCTCGCTGGTTGTGAAGGAATGGACCTGGCACCGGATGACGGCGCTGAGGTGCGGCCCTCGCCGCCACCCGAGCAGCCCGAGGTCCCGGAGGCCACCAGCCCCAGCCCGCTGCCACGGGTGTTCGACGATGCTGCCATGCAAGACGAGGTGCACCGGGTGCTCACCGAGCACTTCGACGTGGCCGGGTTGGACGTGGTGACCTGTCCGCCCGAACAACCGGTGAGCGAGGGCATCACGTTCACGTGCACCGCCACGATCGACGGGGAGGAGCACGACGTGCCGATCACAGTCACCGACGACGACGGTGCGTACACGGTGGGCGAGCCCGAATGAGCGGTCGCGGTCAGCTACCCGCGGGGGCGCCCGTCCCGTCGAGCGCGGCGATGAGTCTGTCGACGCTCCCGCCGAGGTTCCAGCGCGCGCCGAGCTCGGCGAGTCCGGAGCGGTCGGCGGGACCGGCGGGGAGGTCGTCCTGCCGGGACAGTTCGACTGGCGCGTCACGGACCACCCGCACCACCGTGGGTGCCGCGGCGAGGTAGCCTGCCGCGTCGGCGAGCTGTTTCCTGGCTCGCGGCGAAACGTCGGGGTCACCGGCTTCGGCGGCCCGCAGCAGCTCGTCGAGCGAGCCGAAACGGGTGATCAGTTTGGCCGCGGTCTTCTCACCGATCCCGGCGACGCCGGGGAGCCCGTCCGACGGGTCGCCACGCAGCATCGCCATCTCGGCGTAGGCCTCGCCCGGCGACTCGGCGGGAAGGGCGTACCTGTCGGCCAGTTCCGCGCACCCGACGATCTCCGCCTTGTTCCACCCACGGCCGACGTAGATGACCGAGACCTCGGTGGGTACGGTCCGCACCAGCTGGAACAGGTCCCGATCGCCGGTGACGATCTCCACAGGCGCGCTCGACTCCCGCTCGGTGAGGGTGCCGATGACGTCGTCGGCTTCGAAACCATCGGCCTCGGCCGTCGCGATGCCCGCGAGGTCGAGCAGCTCGAGGATGACCGGCACCTGCGGGGCCAGCGTGTCGGGCACCTCTTCCGGTGTCGCGGTCGCGTCGCTTTCCGGATCCTCGGCCACCCGGTGGGCCTTGTAGCTCGGCAGCGCATCCACCCGGAACTGCGGGCGCCAGTCGGCGTCCAGGCAGGCGACGATCCGGCCGGGACCCCGGTCGCCGATGATCCTGGCGAGCGTGTCCGCGAATCCGCGAACCGCGTTGACCGACGTGCCGTCGGCGGCACGCAGGGATTCGGGTAGCGCGAAGTAGGAACGGAAGTAGAGGCTGGCGGCATCGAGCAGCACGAGGGGAGAGGTCACCCGGAAAGCGTGCCATACGCGCAGGCCTCCCCGCGTGCCGCCGGTGTCGGCAGGGGATACGCTCGGGGCCATGTCCAGTGGATCGTTGCACCATGCGGCTGTCGATGCGGACAGCCTGCGGGCCAGGATCGAACGTGCCAGCGCGGCGGCCGCGGAGTCGTTCACCGATGCCTTGCTGATCTCGCCGGGGGCCGACCTGCGGTACCTGCTCGGGCAGGCCGGTGGCTCGTACGAGCGGCTGACCACCTTGATCGTCCCGTCCGGAGACACCGCGCCGTCACTGGTGGTGCCCAAGCTCGAGGCGCCCGCCTACGCGGACGTTCCCGCCGACGATTTGGGTATCGACGTGCTGACCTGGCGGGACGGTGAGGATCCTTACCAGCTGGTGGCCGATCTGGTGCGTATCGCGGCCGAACCGGGCCGGATCGCGGTGAGCGACACCATGACCGCGCTGCACGTGCTCGGGTTGCGCGCGGCCATCCCCGCTGCGGAGCAGGTCCTGGCCGGGCCGGTACTGCGGCAGTTGCGGATGCGGAAGGACGCCGCCGAGATCGAGGCGCTGCGCGAGGCGGCCGCCGCGATCGACCGGGTGCACGCGCGGGTCCCCGAGTTCCTGCGTGCCGGACGCACCGAGGCCGAGGTGGCCGCCGATCTGGAGGCGGCGATCGTCGAGGAAGGACACACTTCGGCCGAGTTCATCATCGTCGGTTCGGGACCGAACGGCGCCAGCCCGCATCACGAGGTCTCGCAGCGGGTCATCGAGCGCGGTGACATGGTAGTCGTCGACATCGGGGGGCCGACCCCGGCTGGTTACTACTCGGACTGCACCCGCACCTACGCCGTCGGACAGCCGCGTGACCCGGACGCGCGCTCGGTGTACTCCGTCCTGCAGCGCGCGCAGGAGGCCGCCGTGGCCGCGGTCGGCCCCGGCATCGCGGCGCAGGACGTCGATGCCGCGGCGCGCGACCCGATCACCGAAGCGGGATACGGCGACCACTTCATCCACCGCACCGGCCATGGCATCGGGCTCGATGTGCACGAGGAGCCGTACTTGATGGCGGGCAACGAGCTGGTGCTCGAACCGGGCGCGGCGTTCAGCGTGGAACCGGGAATCTACCTACCCGGCCGCTGGGGCGCCCGGATCGAGGACATCGTGCTGGTCACCTCCGACGGGGTGGAGACGCTGAACAACCGTCCCCGCGAGCTGATGGTGGTCGACGAGTGAGTGCCGCGCTCGAGCCGGTGGACAAGGCGATCGCCAGGGAGCTCAATGCCGACGGTCGCTGTAGCTTCACCGATCTGGCCGCCAGGGTCGGGCTGTCGGTATCGGCCGTGCATCAGCGGGTGCGGCGACTGGAGGAACGTGGCCTGATCAAGGGCTACACCGCGCGGCTCGACGGTAACCAGATCGGGCTACCGCTGACGGCGCTGATCTCGCTGACGCCGACCGACCCGGCCGCTCCGGACGACTATCCGCAGCGGCTGGAGCACATCCGGGAAATCGAATCGTGCTATTCGGTCGCCGGTGACGAGTCGTACGTGCTGCTGGTGAGGGTGCCGTCACCGCGGGATCTGGAGGAGCTGCTCCGCAGGATCCGCGAGGTCGCGAAGGTGTCCACCCGGACCACGGTCGTGCTGTCCACCCCGTTCGAAGGGCGTCCCGCGCCGATCTGACGGGTCGGGCCGCGGGTGCCTCACGGCAAAGCGGGCGCAGCGCGCAGGTTGCCGTCCTCGCCGACCAAGCACGCTGCCTGCTGCGCGTCGCCTGCCAGGAACTGGCTCAGGCAGGAGCCGACCTGCGCGTGCCCGGCGGCATTGGGGTGGAAGGACTCGCGTGCGGCCTGCCTGGCGCGGTCGGTGTCCTCCAGTGCCTCCCACTCCACGGTGAGCCGGGTGAACCATTCGGTGCTGGGATCCTGGCCGCCGGTGCAGGCTTCCCTGCCCTGCCCGGCGCTGGAGAGGTCGAGGAAGCGCGCTTCGGCCTCGGCCGCGGCTTCGCGCAGGCCGGCGTTGAGCCCCTCGACGCCCTCGGTGCGGACCCACTCCAGGTCGGTCTCGGTGAACGGGCAGCCACCCAGGTTGCGGACCTCCTCGGCGATGTCGGGCGACAGCGGGGACGCGTAGGACTGCAGCACCAGCTGATAGTCGTCCTCGGCGTAGTCCGCGTCGGCCATGACGGTGCGGATGTCGTCGAGCGCCTGGACCACCTTGGGCACCATGGCCTGGATCGTGTCCTCCCACTCCGGGGCGAACGACTCGCTGCACGGCGCGCCGCCGAACCAGGCTTGGATGCACTGCGTCATCAGCCTGGTGAACCCGGGGTCGTCGTTGGCGCCGACGGCGACGACGACCGCCACGATCCGGTGCGTCTCGGCGATCTCGGCCAGCTGCTCGGTCTGTGACGGCTCACCGTAGCGTTCCTCGTCACCGAGCTGCACGTGGCGAGCGCGCGCCCCGGAACACGCCAGGTTGATGGTCTCGTCGATGCCCGGTAACGAGGTCCGGTGAATGGCCGCTCGTGTGGACCGGCGGCACCAGTTGCCGTCCTCGCCGTCGGTTCCGGGAACGTAGGAACCGGCCCCGTCACCGGACATGGTGCTGTCGCCGAGCCCTACCAGGGCGCGCGGGGCGTCCTCGGGCGGGCCGGGTTCCGGCTCGTCGGGTTCGCCGAGCACCACGACGAGCGTGACTACCACGGCGGCGCAGGCCAGCAGCGCCACCGCCGCCACCGCACCGTGCCACCATCGCAGCCGTATCGCCGGGAATCTCCGCATGATCCGGCCATCGTACGGAAGCCCGTGTGGATGTCGTGTTGGTTCCCCGGTTACCGCTCACCCCACGCTCGCCTGCCGGATTCCGGCAGGGTGTAGATCGGGTCGTAGTAGGGGTAGCGCCGGTCCAGCGCATCGGGATCGTCGAGTTCGATGCTGGTGCGGTAGTTCTTGGTCCAGTAAGAGATGCCGAGTTCGGTGTCGTACTCGGCGACCTGGTGAACCCAGCGCTTGCCGACGTAGGGCACGTCGCACACCAGCCGTGGCGTGGCGTAACCGGGCAGGTAGCCCATGATCGCGTGTTGCAGGTGCTGCGCCTCGGCGACCGAGACGCGCCAATGCTCGGCGTTGGGGATCATGTCGCACATGTAGAAGTAGTACGGCAGGATGCCCGCTTCGCCCTGCAGCGCGAAACACAGATCCAGCAGATCCTCCGGGGTGGCGTTCACACCGCGCATCAGCACGCCCTGGTTGCGCACGTCCCGCACGCCGATCTCCAGCGCGGTCCGCGTGGCCTCGGCGACCAGCGGTGTCAGTGACTGGGCGTGGTTGACGTGGGTGTGGATCGCGAGGTTGACTCCCCGGCGCAGCGCTGTGCGTGCCACCCGCTCGAGGCCCTCCACCACCTTGGGCTGCAGCCAGTGCTGGGGAAGCCCGGCCAGCGCCTTGGTCGCCAGCCGGATGTCCCGCACGGACTCGATGTCCAGCAGCCGCATCAGGAACCGTTCGAGCTGGTGCCACGGCACGTTCGCCACGTCGCCACCGGAGACCACCACGTCGCGTACCTGCGGTGTCTCGTTGAGATAGGAGATGATGGCGTCTTGCCTGTCGACGGGCTTGCGTTCGAGCTTGAGCTTGTCCACCTGGGGAGTCGAGTTGCCGACGAGGTCCATCCTTGTGCAGTGGCCGCAGTACTGCGGGCAGGTCGATAGCAGCTCGGCGAGGACCTTGGTGGGGTAGCGGTGGGTCAGGCCTTCGGTGACCCACATGTCAGCCTCGTGCAACGAGTCGCGTTCGGCGTAGGGGTGGGACGGCCACGTCGGATGCCGGTCCGATCGCACCGGAAGCATGTACTTGCGCAGCGGGTCGGCGAGGAAGGCCTCGGTGAACTCGCCCGGCTCGGCCGCCGGTGCCATGGTGTTGAGCATCTGGGGCGGTAGCAGCATCGACATGGTCGCCATGTGCTGCTGGTCGGCTTCCATATCGGCGTAGAAGCGGTCGTCGAGCAGGTCACCCATGAGGGTGCGGAGCTGCTTGATGTTGCGGACGCAGTGCACTCGCTGCCACTGCGCGTCCCGCCACTGCGCCTCGGTGACGTCCGCCCAGCCGGGGAAGCGGCGCCAGTCCGGCTCGGCCAGCTCCTTGCGCCGGTAGACGTAGGGCTGTTCCAGGGAGCCTCGCGTGGTCGGTGTCACCTGCTCCGTCGTCGCGGCCATGTGGCTGTACTCCTCCGCTCGTCGTTCGCGCTTGTGGCGCGCTCGCGTGCCGTCCTCGTACTGTACCCAAAGACTCAGGAATCAATCCTGTCAAAATTCGTGTTGTACGTAAATATTTCGTCGTATACAGATGAACATGCAGATACTTCTGCTCAGGGGGTGCGGGCTGGGGCACACGATCCGGCGAGGCACACTGCGAGCGTGACTTCATCGCGCACCACGCTGCTGACCGGAGGTCGGATCCATTCCCCGAGCGCGCACGATGCCACCGCCATGGCGGTGACCGACGGCGTGGTGGCGTGGCTCGGCCAGGATGCTCCCGGGCGGGCATTGCACCCGGATGCCGAGGAGATGCCGCTGGGCGGGGCGCTCGTCACCCCGGCCTTCGTCGACGCCCACGTGCACGCCACCGCCACCGGCCTGCACCTCGACGGGCCCGACCTCGCCGCGCTGCGGTCCGCGGACGAGCTGCTGGTCGAGCTGGCCACGCTGGTGCGGCAGGTACCACCGGGCCAGGTGCTGCTCGGGCACGGCTGGGACGAGGACTCCTGGTCGAGCTCCCGGCTGCCGAGCAGGGCCGAGCTGGATGCGGTGTGCGGCGAGGTCCCGGTGTACCTCAGCCGCGTCGACGTGCATTCGGCGCTGATCTCCTCGGCGGCCGCGGCGCTGGCGCCGGATGCGCGGGCGTCCCCCGGTTGGTCCGAGGACGGTCCGATCACCGGAGCCGCGCACCACCACATCCGGGCCGCGACCCGGGAGGCGATCACCGCCGAGCAGCGCGCCAGGGCGCAGCGTACGTTCCTGGACGCCGCCGCCGCGGCCGGAATCACCTGCGTCCACGAGTGCGCCGGACCGGATATCTCGGGCGAGGCGGACCTGACGGCGCTGTTGGCGCTGTCCGCCGGGGCCGACCGGCCGGAGGTCGTGGCGTACTGGGGCGAACAGGCGCACGCCGCCGACGATCCCGCCGTCGAGCGCGCCCACGCGCTCGGGGCTCGGGGCCTGGCAGGCGATCTCTTCGCCGACGGCGCGCTCGGCTCGCGCACCGCCGCGCTGCACGAGCCGTACGCCGACGCCGCAGGCACCGGCATGCTGCACCTGTCCGCCGACGACGTTGCCCGGCACGTGCTGGCCTGCACCGAAGCAGGCTTGCAAGCGGGGTTCCACGCCATCGGCGACCGGGCGATCACCGCCGTGGTTGAGGGGTTCCGGAAGGCCGAGGCAGTCGCGGGGCGGCGGGCGATCGCCGCGCGCTGCCACCGGATCGAGCACCTGGAGATGGTGACCGCGGAACAGGCGGGCGAGCTGGCCGGATGGAACGTCACCGCCTCGATGCAGCCAGCTTTCGACGCGTTGTGGGGCGGGCAGCGATCGATGTACGCGGCCAGGCTCGGGTCCGAGCGGGCCGCCGCACTGAACCCGCTCGCCACGCTCGCCGCGCGCGGTGTCCCGCTGGCGTGCGGCTCGGACGCTCCGGTCACGCCGCTGGATCCGTGGCGGAGCGTACGTGCGGCGGTGCACCACCGCACCCCGGAGTCGGGGATCTCGCCACGTGCAGCCTTCAACGCGCACACCAGAGGCGGGTACCGCGCGGCCGGGGTGTTCGACGGCCTCACCGGCACCCTGGTGCCGGGTGCCCCCGCCCACTACGCGGTGTGGGAGGCAGGCGAGCTCGCCGTGACGGCACCGGACAGCAGGGTGCGGCGGTGGTCCACTGACCCGCGCTCGCGCGTGCCCGCGCTGCCGCGACTGGATCCCGGTACGCCGCTGCCTCGCTGCCTGCGTACCGTGCGCGACGGGCGAACGATCTTCGCGGCGTAGCGCTTCGGCATCCCGGTCGAGCGGGCAGGCCGTGCCCCGCGGATCCGCTCGCATAGGGTAGGGCCGTGGCAGCTCTCGAGCGCGAACTCCTCACCGCGATCACCCCGCATCGGGCACGCCACCGGGTGCGTATCGCGCTGCTCCGGCTGGTGGTCGCCGCGGGCTCGGGCTGGTTGCTCTACCTCAGTTTCCCGCCACGGACCTGGTGGTGGCTGGCGCTGCTGGCGTTCGCCGGTCTCGGCCTGGCGCTGCACGGCGCTCGCGGGCGGACAGGCCTGCTGTGCGGCCTGCTCTTCGGGCTGGTGTTCAGCCTGCCGCATCTGGCGTGGCTGCAGGACTTCCTCGGCGAGGAGTTCGGACCGTGGCCGTGGTTGGGCCTGTCGCTGGTGGTCGCCGCCTATGCCGGGGTGGCAGGGGCGGCCATGGCCTGGGTCGGCACGCTGCCGGGTGGGCCGGTGTGGATGGCCGGGCTCTTCGTTGCGCAGGAGTGGTTACGCTCGACGTGGCCGCTCGGAGGGTTCCCGTGGGGCAGGGTCGCGTTCGGCCAACCGGACGGCTGGTACGCCTCGCTTGCCGCGGTCGGTGGCGCCCCGCTGGTGACCTTCGCCGTGGTGGTGACCGGGTTCCTGCTGGCGTGGGCGATCGTGTGGGGCTGGCGGCTCTGGCGTGGCTACCCCCGCCACAGGCGGGCGAGGGCGGGGGCGGCCTGCGGTTACGCGGTGGCCGCCACCGTGCCGCTGGTCGCGGCGGGACTGGCGTGGCCTTCGATCGCCACCGACGCCACCGTGGGAACGCTGGACGTCGCGGTGGTGCAGGGCAACGCGCCGGATGCCGGGCTCGATCTACTCGGCGCGCGCGAGACGATCCGCGACAACCACATCGCCGAGAGCGAACGGCTGCTGGGCAGAATCGCCGAGGGAACCGAATCCGAACCGGAACTTGTCGTTTGGCCGGAAACCGCCACCGACCTCGCCACGGCCGACCCGACGGTCGACGATCTCGTGACACGCTTCGACGCGCCCGCGTTGCTCGGCGCGATGTACTTCGGGGGGCAAGACCTGCGGCAGAACACCGTGATCGAGTGGTCCCCGGAGACGGGGCCGGGGCAACGTTACGCCAAGCAGGAACTCGTGCCGTTCTCCGAATACATCCCGCTGCGACCGATCGCGGGCTGGTTCACCCCGTTCCTTGATCACATGGTGGACATGACACCGGGCACCGGACCGGCGGTGCTCGACGGCGGTGACGTCCGCGCGGGTGTCGCGATCTGTTACGAGGCCGCCTACGACGGCATCCTGGGGAAGGCCGCGGCGGACGGCGTCGACCTGCTGGTCGTGCCGACGAACAACGCGTGGTTCGGTCGGGGCGAGATGAGCCACCAGCACCTGGCAATGTCCCGGCTGCGTGCCATCGAGCACGGGCGGGCGACCGTGGTGGCGGCCACCAGCGGCATCAGCGCGATCGTGGACCCGGATGGCAGCGTGCGGCGGCAGACCGGGCTGTTCACCGCCGAGTCGTTCGTCGAGACCGTCCCGCTGCGCGACGAGCAGCCCCTGGCAACCGCCGCGGGGCCGTGGCCGGAGCGGACGCTGGCCGGTGCCGGAGTGCTCGCGTTGCTGCTGGCGGTAGGGTTGCGGATCCGTGACCGTTCCCGGCGCCGCGCGCGGGGTGTGACAGGGGAGTGACGAGGGAAGGTTCCTGGCGACGGATGGACCACGTCGACGCCATCGGGCCCGTGCTGGTGGTCGTACCGACCTACAACGAGCGGGACAACATCGGCCCGCTCTTGACGAAACTGCTCGCGATGACCCCGGCTGTCGACGTACTGGTCGTCGACGACGCCAGCCCCGACGGCACGGGGGAGATCGCCGACGCGCTCGCCGCGAGCGACGAGCGCGCGCACGTGCTGCACCGGGAGCGGAAGTCCGGGCTCGGCGCGGCTTACGTCGCCGGGTTCCGGTGGGGGCTCGCCCGCGGTTACGCTGCGCTCGTCGAGATGGACGCCGACGGGTCGCACGATCCAGGCGACCTGCCCCGCCTCCTCGACGCGCTTCGCGAGCACGATGTGGTGCTCGGCTCGCGGTACGTGCCGGGCGGGAACGTGCTGAACTGGCCGGGTCACCGGCGGCTGCTCTCGCGCGGCGGGAACGTGTACTCGAGGATGGCGCTCGGTGTGAGGATCAACGACATCACGTCGGGATTCCGTGCCTACCGGCGCGAAGTCCTCGACGCGCTGCCGCTGGACGAGATCGCCTCGCAGGGCTACTGCTTCCAAATCGACCTGGCGTGGCGTAGCGTCACCGCGGGCTATTCGGTGGCCGAGGTACCGATCACGTTCGTCGAACGCGAGACGGGGAACTCGAAGATGAGCGGGGCGATCGTCCGGGAGGCGATGCTCAACGTCGGCGTCTGGGGGCTGCGCCACCGCGCGACCCAGTTGCGTGGGCTGCTCGCCCGCGCCGTGCGGCGCTGAACCCGCCGCACGCTACCTCGCCTGACCGGCATCGGCGAGCGCGGCGGACACGGTACGCGCTGTCCGGACACGGCGGAGGGCCCCGGCGGGGCAGTACCGGGGCCCTCCGTCGTGCGCGGGTCCGTCAGCCGGAGTGCTGGCCCCTGCGCTTGTGGAGCTCGGCGAGGCGTTCGTTGAGCAGCTCCTCGAGCTCGGGAATCGACCGCCGCTCGCGCAGCATGTCCCAGTGTGTCCTCGGCGGCTTCACCTTCTTCTGCTCCTGCTGGCTCCCGTCCATCAGCTCCGACTCGGTGCCGTGCAGCCGGCACTCCCAGATCTGGGGGATCTCCGCGTCATCCGAGAACGGCACTTCGAAGGTGTGGTCCTTGGGGCAGGCGTACTGCACGGTACGCCGTGGGGCGAGGTCGTGATTACGATCAGTTTCGTAGCTGACCGCCCCCAACCTGCTACCGCGGAGAACACGGTCGGCCATAGTGTGATCCTTTCGGTCGGCTCGGGGTCGCAACAGGATGCTCACAGCGACGCTCACACTGTGCAACGAATGCCGCTGCCCGCGGATTCCCGCAATGGACCAACGGAGACCGGCACCGCCTCGTGCGCGAGTGGCGTCGAACCGTGAGGGTTCCCGTCCACGGAGACGGAGCTGTCCCCGGGATATGACGGACATCATCCCATCGACATGCAGGTCTCCCGTAGAAATGCTATCCCGCAGCATGCCTGAGGAGCGTGACTGCCCGACGGGCGGGGTCGGCCGGTGATGGTCGCCACCCACCGACCGGTCACCGGAGCGCGAAACACCTTCACGATCTACTGAGAGTGATAGCCATCCCTCGCATGAGTGAGATTCTGCTGCGTTAGGGTGTGATCTGGTTCCCCTTAGACCACCGTCGGTTCCGTGTTGCCCGCCGCGCGTATCGCCCTGCGCACCGGGAAGAACACCAGCAGCACAAACCCGATGATGAAGAAGGCGGTCAGCGCCAGGATAGCGGGGCGGAACGACCCGGTCAGGTGGGCGATCATCCCGAACAGCGCGGTGCCGAATTGCGGGGTGCCGCGTTCGGTCACCAGATACAGCGCGAAGTACTGTGCCTCCTTCGTCGGCGGGATCAACTGGCTGAACAACGACCGAGACAACGCCATCACCCCGCCGAGCACCAGCCCGATGCCTGCGGCCACCGACCAGAACATCAGCTCGTCACCCGGCTCCAGGTTGTAGGCCGCCACCAACACCAGGATCCACAGCAGCAGGCTCGTCATGATGGTGCGCTTCGCGCCGAAGCGTTCGGCGGCCGCACCGTGCAACCGGGCACCGATGAACGCCACGAACTGCACCACAAGGATGGTCACGACCAGCACATCCTGCTCGAAGCCCAGCTGCTCCCTGCCGTACTGGGCCGACACGCTCACCACGGTCGACACGCCGTCGCTGTAGATCAGGTACGCACCGAGGAACCACAGCGTCAACGGGAAGGCCAACGCGCCGCGCAGTGTCTTGCCCAGCTCGACGAAGCCCGCGGTCAGCACCGATCGGCCGGGTTCGACTGGGCGCGGCGAGCTGCGTTGCTTGAGCAGGAACAGCGGGATCAGGGTGAACCCGGCCCACCAGATGCCTGAGGTCAAGAACGCGATGCGGACCGCCTCTGCCTGGGTGATCCCGACAGTGTCGTGCCCCATCACCAGCACGAGCTGGAGCGCAAGGGCGATGCCGCCCCCCAGGTAACCGAGCGCCCACCCCCGCGCGGAGACGCGGTCGCGCTCGTCGGCGTAGGCGACATCGGCGAGGAACGAGTAGTACACCACGATCGAGCCGCCGTAGGACACCTGGCCGATGAGGTACATACCCGCGGCCAGTTGCCAGTTCGACCCGGCGGCGAACACGATCATCCCGACGGCTGTGGCGCCGGTGAACGCCAGTATCGCCAGCAGCCGCTTCTTGTTCCGGCTCCGGTCGCAGATCGCTCCCGCAACGGGCAGCACGAAGAACTGGATCACCGTGGCGGTGGCCACCAGGTAGTTCCACAGCACCCCGGCGGGAAAATCCAGGAAGAACAGCGAAATGTCGCAGGAGATCAGGTTGTTGGGGTCACCGTCGGCATCCGTGCAGGGATCCGGGCCGTTGCGCTGCACATCCTGTTGCGCGGCCTCCGAGGCGAGACCGCCGATGTACGCGGCACCGAAGGCGGTGGTCGCGCTGGTGAAGAACGGCTGGTTGGCCCAGTCGTAGAAGTACCACCCGCGCTGCTCCCGCTTGCGCGTAGCGGGGTCCGCGGCCGGAACGGCCGCGTGGTGTTGCGTCGTCATACCACCTCAGCTAGTCGAAACGACCGCAGCGTCGCCTTGACGGGGGACGTTGTCACACCACAAGTATGGCCTCGTTAAACGCAGCGTACGGTGCGCCGATACCGACTGGATACCAACGTGGCCGCGGTAATGGCGATGAGATCCGGCAGCGACGGTATCGCGTACGAGCGCCGCGGCCTCACCCGATGTGGTCGTTGCGGGCCGTGATGCCCTCGTGCCGGTTGTGACCGTTGTGGTCGTTGTCTACGGTCCGTGACATGAGTACTCGGCGGGTCGTGGCGCGAGCGGTGGCTGTGGCGGCGCTGGTGATCACCGCGCAGCTCACGGTGATCGGCTCGGGCACGGCCGACCCGTCCTATGACGACTGGGCCGCGCTGCGCATGTGCGAATCCAGCGATCGGTACGACATCAACACCGGCAACGGCTACTTCGGTGCGTACCAGTTCGACCTGCCGACCTGGCGCAGCGTCGGTGGGAAGGGACGGCCGGATCGCGCGAGCCCCGCCGAGCAGGACTACCGCGCGCTGTACCTGTACCGGATGCGGGGCTGGCAGCCGTGGGAGTGCGCCAACGAGCACTTCCTCGACCTGCAGGAAGACGCCGATGCCCGCAGCGGGGTCGTGCCGTCCTACGAGGACTCCGCCTACATCGGCGACCCGAACGCGCCCCAGCCGGAACCACGGCCACCGTACGAGCCGGACACCGGCCCCGACACCATGCCGCCCTGGCCCGGCGTGGTGTACACCTACGGCGACTGCGCCACCGCACTGCGGGACTTCCAGCTCCGGATGAACGCCTACGACTTCCCGTACACCTTCAGCGGCTCCGGTTGCTACTACGACCAGACCGAGGAAGCCGTCCTCGCGGTGCAGCGCGCGAACGGCATCAACGACTCGGGCAAGCTCGGCCCCGAGACGTGGCGTGCCGCCTGGGAAGGCAACCCACCCAACTGAGACGAGGGGAGGGGAGCGTTCCCGGCTGCGCTCACGGCGACCCGGCGTCGAGCTGCCAGCGGTGGACTCCGTCCGGGTGGTCGAGCGACACGGTGTGCGTGCCCTCGTGGTCCACGGTGAGACCGAGCCGCTCCCAGCCGGGCCTTCCGTACCTTGTCCAGTCAGCGTAGGCGGTCTCCCACCGTGTCCAGAGGGAGGCGGGACCGGCCTCGACGACACGGCGGCTACCGTCCGCTTCGGCGGTGCTCGCCACCTCGCACCAGGATCCGTCGGTGGCGCTGAGGAAGATCTCACCGGCGCTGCCGTCGTCTCGGATGCGCTGGCCGTAGCTGAGGTGCGACGGCATGGCGAGCTGGGCGAGAAACCACGGGACCGTGTAGCGCCAGGGCTCGGCCGGTGCGGTGGTGTGCCGCTCGGATCCCGTGGCGCGGGTGCGGCGGGGTTGTCGCGGCGGGTCCGACCCGTCGTCCCTGTCGTGACGCATGGTCATGAAGCCACCCCAAGAGGGGAGGAAGCGGCCGGACGCGCTGTCACCGTCGCGCTGGAGCAGCACAAGGTTGCCCGCGACGCCGCCAGCCTTGAGGTCAGCGAGCACCAGCCCGCCGTCACGGACCTGCTCGATCCACGGGCGAGGGATCGCGCCGACGGCGCAGGTGGCGATGATCCGGTCGTACGGCGCGTGGGACGCGAGGCCCACCGCCCCGTCGCAAGCCACAAGCGTAGGGGTGTAGCCGAGCGCGGCCAGCCGGGTGCGCGCCACCGCGACCAGCTGGCCGTCCCGATCGACGGAGTACACGTGCTCGCTGCCGAGCCGGTGGCATAGCAGCGCGGCGTTGTATCCGGTTCCAGTGCCGATCTCGAGCACGGTGTGCCCGTCGGTGACGTCCAACGCTTCCAGCATGGTGCACATCAGGCCGGGTGCGGTGGACGAGGACACGGCGATCTGTCCCGTTCCCCAGCGGGGATGCGTATCGGTCACACTGGTGATCAGAGTCTCGTCGGAATAGACCGTGGAGAGCCACTCGTCGCGCCCCACGGTCGCCCCGTCCACGGTGGACCAGCTGCCGTCGTCGCGCTGACGGTAGTAGCGAGGCACCAGTTCGTGGCGCGGCACGCCCGCGATCGCACGCCGCCATTCTGCTGAGCGCAGTTCGCCGGAGCGGACGAGTGCGTCGGCCAGCGCCTTGGCCCTGTCCTGCCAGTCATCGGTCATCGTTGGACTCCTCCGTGAGCCAGGTACGCGGCTATGGCGTCACTGATGGCTGTGCCCCACACCGCGTGCAACCATCCGTACTGCCCTCCGGGATTGGATTCGAGAAACACCCACCGGCCATCGGGCCGGACCACGAAGTCCAGCGCGGAGAAGGCCAACCCGGAGGCTGTCAGGAACTCCCGGATAGCTGCGGCCACGAAGTCGGGAACGTCGATCGCCGCGTAACGCAAGACGTCATAGTTGGCGCGCCAGTCGACGTGCGCCTCGGGGTCATCGGTGTGGATGGCGACGGCGAACAGCTCGTATCCAACCGCGACGACACGCACCTCGTGGGCTTTGGGAACCCATTCCTGAAAGAGGTGTGCGGTCAGTTCCACCCCGTCGAGATCGGTCAGGTCCGCCTCGCGGATCCCTTGGGTGTGGGCGACGTACCGGTGGCCTCCTTCGACCAGCACGTTCGAACCGAGCATCTTGGTGACGATCCCGTGCTCGGTGGCCTCGGCGAACCTGCGCACCGCATCCGGCTCGTTAGTGACCAGGGTGCGCGGTACGCGCAGTCCGCAGCGTGAGGCCAGGGCGAGCTGACGCGGCTTGTAGACCGCCTCCGCGTCGCGGTGTGGATGGTTCATCCATGCCGCCGGGATCGAGGCGAGCACGCCGCCGAGGCCGAACCGCGCTTCCCGCTCCGCGTGCGCACGACGCTGACCCGTCAGGTTCCCGGGGAAGGTGAAGGGCGTGGGCCTGCGGTACCAGACAGCCCGCAGGTCCACGAACGTAACGTAGCGTTCCGGAGCGCGGAGACCACCGTTCCATCCTGTCCCGTCGAACTCGGCATCCACGGACAGGTGTTGTGGAAACCACGCGAGGTCGACGCGGACGACGGGAACGTCCCAATCATCGAGCGCGAGGACCACGCGATCCACGCTCGGATCGTACTCTTCGCTGAGAATCAGGACCGTCACGACTGCTGATCCCCGCAGTAGTCCATGGTCCACTCCTCGATTCCTTCACGATTGCCGTCGGCACTGCCGGTTGTGGTCTTGTCCCACGACTCGATCATGGTCACCAGTGGGGTTTCGCTGCCATCCGTGGCAACGGCGACCTGAAGGCGGGAACTGTACTCGTACGACACCGGTGTCATGGCGTTCACCGGACATGACGCGTCGAAGAAGCGCAGCCCGAAAGGCGTCGCGGCGTCAGCCGGGACGGTCTCGCTCGGTGGGAAGTCGAATATCGGTCGCGCGAGCGGGAACTGCTGGCCAACCGGCGCCAGGACACCGGAATGGTGCTGGTGAACGGTGGGGGTGACGGACATGGTGTCTCCTTACGCGGTCGTAGGTACGGTTCGATCGGTGGTGGCTTCCGGTCCGTAGGCGGATCTCATCCGCCCCGCATCCCTCCTTTCTGCGCTATGGCGAATCCCGGGACCCCGAACGCGGCCGACGATCACCGGCGACTCATGACCGGCCCATTCGCTCGGCGAGGGTGGTGGTGGCGGTGGTGTAGATGTGCTCGGCAGGGCCGGGCTGCCATCCGGTCTGGTTCGGGTGGATGTGCCAGGTGAGGGTGCCGGCCAGGGTGCGGGTCGGCGGCAGGGGGATCAGCTC
The DNA here is from genome assembly GCF_033042135.1 of Haloechinothrix sp. LS1_15. Lineage (NCBI taxonomy): Bacteria > Bacillati > Actinomycetota > Actinomycetes > Pseudonocardiales > Pseudonocardiaceae > Haloechinothrix > Haloechinothrix sp. LS1_15. The sequence goes on from NZ_WBXM01000011.1 coordinate 80,582, forward strand.
GCCAGGCTGGGCCACGGCCAGGTCCGGGATCCCGGCCGGAGGTGCGATGCCCGGTGTGATCACCAGCGCCGCGCCGTGGGGGCCGAGCATGACCGGGCACACGGGGCCACGGTCGCTGGCGTGGGTGAGGGTGGCGGTGGCCAGCCAGACCGGCAGGTACAGCACCGTAAGCTGCTCCCCGGCACGCGCCAGGATGCTGTAGGGGGCCAGCGACCACCAGTGCCACACCCGGCGCGGATCACGCAAGGTGCGCGCCCCGCGCAGCACCGGCACCAGGCCGGGAGCCGGATCGCCGGTATGGCCCCGCAGGTAGCGCAGCCCGTCACAGGCCGCGCCCGGGATCACCCCCCAACCGTGGGCGGCGTAGTCCACCGCCGCCTCCCGCAGCCGGGCATGCTCCGGGCTCCACACACACCGCGCCCGCAACTCCGCATCAGGCAGTGGCGCGCTCATCGCCACTCACCCCCTCCCGCCGCCGAACCAGGGTGGTGGGACGCGGCGAGCCCGACCGCAGGAAGGGGAGCCGGGACAGATCGAGCCCGCCGCGAGTCTGTGGGTCTCGGCACCAGGTCACCGTTAGACAGGACGCTCCGGCAGGCCGAGCATGCCGGGCAAGGGGCGGCCATCATCGGCGCGGCGGCAAATCGCGCACCACACACTGCGCTATACGTTCCGGTTCCGTGCTGCAACCCGGCAGCCATATCCGATCGTGCGGCGGCGTGATCCGTCACGGCATCTACGGAGGTTACCCAGATGATGCGCTCGCGTCGCGGCGCCGACCGCCCGAGCGGAGGGCGTTCTCCGGTACAGATACGGCACCCGCTGTGCCCTTCGGCCCGTATTCCCCGTACCTGCTCGACGATGAGCAGCAGCAAGGCGAGCCCAGCGCCCACCATGAAGATGATCAGTATAGCACTGCTGGTCTGCACGTTCCCTCCGCATGACGCTTCCTGCCAACCACCACGAAATCGCAGGCCAGGCCATGGGAACACCCAGCACGGCAGTGATCTTGTGGGACACTATGTCCCTGTGCGACAGGGAATCGTCGTGTATCTGCGTATGTGCGCTACAGTGCATGCCCGCTGAAAGAGGGGAGAGGATGGTATGCCCACAGCGGTGCGAAGCGTCAAACAGGAGCAGCGCGAGCTGGCGACGCACCTGCGTGAGAAACACAAGACCTGGCCCGAAGTGGCACGTGCCTTCGCGGAGAATTACGGGATGAATATGCGGGTGGCGCTGCGTGCCGTACGGGATTGGAGCCAGCGCGACGCCGCTGAACAGTGGAACAGACGGTGGCCGTCGGACCCGAAGACGTTCAAGAACTTCTCGTACTGGGAACTGTGGCCCGCCCGAACCGGACACGCTCCTTCGCTGGAGGTCCTCGCGCGCTTGGCCGAGCTGTACGAATGCAGCATCTCCGACCTGGTCAGCGACTGCGCCGACTTCCGCTCCCACGATCCTATCCATCGCGAGACACAGGGATTGGCGCACGTGTCGAGTGTGATTCAACCGGACGGGGAAACTGGCGAAGTGGAGGAACTTGTCACCCGAGTGGATCGCACCGATGTGCACGAGTTGGCACGAACGGCGGTATCTTGGGTGAGCCGTGTCGGTACGGGGCTAAGCCGGAGAGCGTTACTTCTCAAACTCAGTGCCGCGCTGTCGATCGCGGCGGCTGCACCGGCGCTCGCTGATGAAACTGATCCGAATGCGACGCCGCACACCGAGTCGGTCGACGGTGACCTGTCCGGGATCTGGCACAGCCGCTATGTATTCACCAGCACGGGCAGGGGGATGGACCTGACAGGTGAACACTACGTGGCACTCCGACATGTCGACGGCCGATTGTTCGGCGAGAGCGTGCCTGCGAACAACGGCTCCCGGCTGCGCCTGGATCTGGTGATCAACGGATCGGTTTGCACCGGGACATGGTCCGAACGAACGTCACCGACGGGATACTATCGCGGTTCCGTCTATCACGGCGCGCTGCAGCTGGTCATGGACCCCATGGGAAAGACCATGAAAGGGAAGTGGGTCGGGTTCGACAGGGAATCCAACGTCGACAGCAATACATGGGACATGAACTGGGTGCGGGACGATACCGGTAGATCGGCCCAGCGCGAGTACTACTTCAAAGCCTGATGTCTCGCTTGCGCCGATTTCCGGGCCAGCCGAGCCGAACCGCCCGCAGCCGGTCACGTGGGATGGCGCTGAACGTGACGTTCAGTGCCGTAGATGGAGTGAACGGCACGTTCACCCGTGTTGACGCCCGTGTTGATGAGAGACTGGCGACGCGAGCACAGGTACCTGCCGTGCGTGGGTGCCGGTACGAGCTGCGACATGGGAGGACGGGCGAGTGATGAGTGCGGCAACGCCGCTCGATGATCACCACTGGATGCGCGAGGCGATCGCACTATCCCGGCTGTGTCCCCCCAGCGAGGAGGCCTACTCCGTCGGTGCCATCGTCGTCAGCGCCGAGGGGCACGAGATCGCCCAGGGCTACTCCCGCGAGAGCGATCCCAAGGTCCACGCCGAAGAATCCGCCCTATCCAAGATCCCGAGCGACCACCCCGGGCTACGCTCAGCCACCATATACAGCACCCTGGAACCGTGTTCGCAGCGCGCATCCCGACCCCGCCCCTGCACCCAACTCATCCTCGACGCCCGCATCCCTCGCGTCGTCATCGCGTGGCGCGAACCCAGCCTGTTCGTCGCGGACTGCCAGGGAACCGAGCTCCTGCGCCAAGCCGGAGTCGACGTCGTCGAACTCACCGAGCACGCCAAGGACGCCAAGGCAGTCAACGCGCACCTACCGATCAGCGACCCCTGAGAAGCGTTCCGTAACGCCGACAGCCGTAGGACGAGCAGGTAACGAGGTTCTGGCCGCTGAAGGTGTACGCCCCGGCACTGCGACTACGGTCCCGCCGCTATGACGCGGAGGCCAGGCACGGTTCGTGCCCTTGGCCACACGGGCCGTACCACCGCCCACGTTCGCACAGCACTTCGCGGAGCAGGTCAGGGCGGTCGGTGACGATGCCGTCGACGCCCCTGTCGAGCAGGGTCCGCATCCGCGTGGCGTCGTTGATCGTCCACACGTGGACCTCGGTGCCGAGGCGGTGGGCCGCGCGGACGAACCGATCGTCGACCAGCTCGAACCAGCCGTAACCCGGCGGCACCTGAGCCATCAGCCCCGTGAGCATCCCGCTGAGGCCGACTCGCGGGACACGCGCGTGAAGCCAGAGCGTGTGCACCGAGCAGGGCGACATGGCCGTCGCGAGCTTCGCCGGGCTGACACGACGCCGCAGCCGCGCCAGACGCCGCGTGGAAAACGACGCAGCAGCGACGCGATCGAGCGAGCCTGTTCGTTCGATGACACGAAGGAACGGGTCGAGCGCGGCGTCGATCTTGATATCGATGTTGAAGCGCGCCTCGGGCAGCTCCTCCAGCACATCCTCGAGACGGCTGATCGGTTCGGTGCCGCCGATGCGGGCGCGCCGCACTTCCGACCACGGCAGGTCGCTGACGCGGCCCGTACGGTCGGTGGTGCGATCCAGGTCGCGGTCATGATGAACCACAACGACACCGTCCGAGGTGACCTGGACATCGGTCTCCATGTAGCGGTAGCCCTCCAGCGCTGCCCGCCGGAACGAGGCGAGGGAGTTCTCCAACCCGGCGAGGTCACCGATGTGCCAACCACGGTGAGCGAAAGCGCGGGGGCCGGGCGCCGCGAGGTAAGGATGGTGATCTGGCGTCACCCTGTCAGTATGCCTGCACGGCGTGGCCTCCGGGTGACAGTCGGGTAGCGGGTTAGGGTTCCTTTCGTGGAGACGATCACCGACACGGATACGACGACGGCACCGCCGAGATCAGAAACGTCACGTGACGTTTCTGATCTCGGGCGACGGAGCTTGCGAGAAGCGCGGTATTGCGGCTGGTGTGGGGCACTGCTTGCCTCTTCGGGCGGCATCGGACGCAAGCGCCGCTATTGCGGGCAGGCGTGCCGGCAGCGCGCCTACGAACGGCGTATGGCGGTGCAACGCGGCGGGCTACCCGAGGATGCCGTTGTGTTGTCGCAGGACGAGATCGCCGCGCTGCAAGACCGGTTGTTCCAGCTCCGGTGCGCGGCGGAGGACATCGCGACCGCAGCGGCAGACGAGGTGTCACCCGACGAGCTCCGCCAGCTCGCCACCGAGCTGGCACGGACCGCACGAGGCCTCGAACAGCTCCGGTAACTCGAATAGCCACGAGAAAGGGGCTCCGGGGCTCGAAAACCCGATGTTTCTCCCTCGCGTTCGAAACGTCACAGTGACGTTTCGAACGCGAGGGAAGGGGAGACAAGACACAGGGGCTCGTATCGTGATCTCGAAGCAACGGCCGGGACTCGGGCCAGCGGACATCGACGAACCTGCGTCCCGTGCGACGTTCGAAACGTCAGGGACCGCACCAGCCATTTCCCGACGCCGGGCTGCCGACAGCAGCCACCAGATCTCCGCGACGACGAACCGCGCGCAGCCCGACGCGTGGCGTCGACGCGAACCTCTCCCGCTTTCCCGGCACTCACACCCCATGCGCCGATAATGTACGTTATGTTAAGTTATGTCTTGCCGGGGTCAGCAGACGACGGTGGCAGGACTTCCCCGCATCCGGATCCGCGCCGCTGTGCGGCGACGATGACCAGCCTCTACACTGCTGGGATGCCCGTGCCCGATCGCTCCGCCGCAGGCGTTGTCGCCGCGTTGGAATCGTTGCGCTCCGAGGCCGAACTGGCGAAGGTACGCAAGCGCCTCGCGGCCGATGAGCCAGCGATCGGCATGCGGATGCGCGATCTGTTCGATGTGGCCAAGACACACACCGACCTTCCGCTGACCGAAGTGGAGCGCCTGCTCGACCATCCTGCGTACGAGCCGCGCATGGCAGCGATGTGCGTGCTCGACTTCCAGGCGCGTCGCCGTCTTGCCGACGACCAACGTGAGCAGCTGTACGTGCTCTACTGTGGCCGGCACGACCGGATCACGACCTGGGACATGGTCGACAGGGCAGCACCTCGCGTCGTGGGCGGCTACCTGGCCGGCCGGTCCCCTGCCCCGCTGTACGAGCTAGCCGAAGCGGCCGAACCGCTGCGGCGGCGTACCGCGACGACTGCGACGCTGTACTTCGTGAAGTCCGGTACCGATGACGATCTCGCCGCGGGATTCGCCATCGCGGGCATGCTGGCGGGCGACTCGGAGCCTGCCGTGCACAACGCGGTCGGGATCTTCCTGAAGCACGCCGGCACACGGGACCCGGCCGCCTTACGGCGGTTCCTTGCCGATCACGCTGGGGCGATGCCGCGTCGCGCCGTTCGGCTGGCCGTCGAGAAGCTCGACCCTGCCGAACGCGCCCACTACCTGACCTGAGCCCGGCCTGCGTACCTCGGTGGCCAGCCCGGCACGCAGCGGGCAGGTGTCTCGGTGCGCGTCGGACGGCGCTGGCGAACCGCCCGAGCACCCTAAAGCCCCTCCATAGTGCCCCAACTTCACCAACCACACCACCAAACCCCAGGTCAGCAACCCATGGATCCATCACAGGACGATCCGTGAGCCAAGGAGGAGAAAGTGAGAAGAAAGCGGGCCGCACCATAGTAGGCGGGGTGTTGGCAAGGAAGCTACCACACGTCGCAGATGTACGTTATCTGCGCAGTTCCGCGACCTGTACCTAATGATCAACACATCCATGTCTGCGATGTAAGAAAACGCCAAGGAGGACTTGTGATGCGGATCAAGGAATTGCTCACATCGACGATGGTCGGCGTCATGGTGGTGGGAACGGCGGTGACGGCAGGGACGGCCTCGGCTGCGGAGTCCACGTCAGATACCGCATCCGTCACCCAGTCGGCCTCGGCAGAGGTCCCACACCTACAGACCTCGCGTTCCGACGACGCGGATGCCGACGCGCAGCAATGTCCCGGCGGCGGCTCGGTATGGGCGCCGCCCGGCTACCGTTGGGGCCGGGCCCAATCCAGCTGCGCAGTTCTTGGTAGTCCGGGTCACGAGGTAACCTACACCTGGTGGACCCGAGGCGATGTGGATGCATGTGTCGGGGTGCGCTACTACAGCAACGGCGAGGATAGGTGGTGGGGAACCGGTTGCGGGTCCTTCCGTCGTGTGTCTGTCCCCTGGGGCAACAACGCCGATTACCCAGCGATACGCGCCACCAGCGGCGCTGGCGTCCTCGGAGTCATCGTTGATTTCGCGCACTGACGCTGTGCAGCCTTCACACACGTCCTCTGAATGACACCCGAGCTTTCAGTCGTCACTTGGCATGTGTTTTCGCTGGAATGTCGAGAGGGGACACGAGTGTCCAATATCAAGACGATTTTCGTTGCCTTCGCGTCTGCACTCCTAGCCGGGTGCTCTCTCGGGTCAGATAATCACGATCAGCCGTCGAACGACGGGTCACGGGCTTCTCAGCCAGATGCGCAACATGAGTTCGTCGAAAAGGTTAACGGGTACCTTGCAAATGCCAAGCGATCGGGAGCGACGTCCGAGCAAATCGCGATTCTCGAGCAGGCCGAGGCGAGTGCCGAAGTGTCGATCGAAGACTATGAAGCCTCCGTCGATGCAACGCTAGATTGTTTGCATGAATCCGGTGCCGACGCTCTGGACAACGGAATGATTGAGAGTGAGGGACTATCGATACGCCAATACGGGGTTCCTGTTTCGGCCGAAGAATCTCACCCCCGAGCTATCGGTGACGGGGTGACGATACACCGCTGCGTCGCCGAACACAGCTATTGGATCGAAATTGCCTATCAGCTGCAACCCTCCTCCAGGGAAGTCCGACAGGAATACCGAGAAGGATTCCGAGAGGAACTGCTCGAATGTTACAGTAGCCGCGGATTCGAAGTGGATGAGCACGGAGACATCACCGAACTCATGGAGCTCGGCATGTATGCTTACGAATCCGACACGATTGACGCGAATTGCCTCGCCGAGATCGGCTATTGAACCTGAACCGGGCAATTCATGATACGAGCGAGCTGAACGTGGCGTCCGTGCCTTCTATGGCGCTGAACGTGACGTTCAGCGCCACGCCCCCACCGCCCACGCTGCGTCACAGCCCGATGTTGTTGATCGGGTTCTCGGTCCAGCGGTCGACGGTATGGAAGTAACCGTGGACGGCTTTCGAGCCGTAGGTCCAGCCGCCCTGGTCGCAGACCGCCTTGTGGTCGGCGCCGTGCCTGCGTGCCTCGGTGGCCAGCCCGGCGCGCAGCGAGTGGCCGGTGATCCGGAACGGTAGCTCCGCACGCTCGCCGCAGCGGGTGACGATCTCCCCCACCGCCTGCGCCGACAGCCCCGCCTCGAAGACGTGATCGTGCCGGTCGATGCGGCGGAAGGCGGGCCCCTCGGTGATCCCGGCCGCCGCGCACCAGTCCTGCCAGGCACGTACCGGACAGGTGTCGCGGTGCGCGCCGTGCGGGATCGGCCGCTCATCGGGGCCGGTCTTGGTGTAGCCGAGGGCGGCGACCAGCCCGTTGCTGCCGTCGGCGGTGAGCTGCTCGACATGCAACCCGGCCAACTCGCTGCGCCGGGCCGCGATGGTGAAACCGATCAGCAACAGCGCCCGGTCCCGCCGCCCGGCGCTACTGTCCGGGCAGGCGCGTACCAGCGCTCGCAGCTGCTCCAGCGTGATCGGCGTGGCCTTGCCTCTCCCCCGCACCACCCCGGCGTCGGCGAGCCTGCGCTCGTAAGCCCGCAGCGCCTGCCAGGCCGCCCTGGTCGCCTGCCGGTCCACCGGCACGCGCTGCCTGCGCAGCCCCGCCACGGCCCCCGCGAGCCGTGCCTCCACGGTCGAGGGAGCCGCCTGCTTGGTGGTCTCCATCCAGCGCACGAAGCCGACGAGCGCACCGACGGTGCCGGACAGCTGCGGGATCCCGGCATCACGGGTGTAGTCCTCCCAGAGCCTCCAGGCCTCGGCGTAGGCCCGCCGTGTGTTGGCAGGCCGCTGCTCGTCGACGTAGGCCTCCGCGACCGCGTCGAGCCGCTCCAGCCGTGCCCGCGGCTCGACCAGTGCTCGCTCGTGTGGCCCCAACGGCTTCCCGTCCGGGGCCGCCTCTCCCCCGGCGTCTCCTGGCGTTCTGTCCGGTTCCTGACTCACGATATGTGACCTTATCATAGGTTGATGCTGTGTCCGAGATACTGACCACGTAAACGTAATGGTCTATTATAATTACGTAATTACTTGATGTATACTATTGCCATGGAGAACCCGCAGGTCGCGCATGCGTCGATGGACGAGCACACAGCCACGGACACGACGACGAGACGCGCGGACGCCTCGTCGCGCCTGTGCGCGTTCAGCGGCTGCCGCGCTCCCCTGCCCACCACCGAGGGGCCGGGAAACCGGCCGCGCTACTGCCAGGACGGCAAGACGTGGGGCACGAAAGGGGTCAGTTGCAAGCAAGCGGGCCACGCCGAAGAGATCCTGAACTCAATCGACTCCGGTGCCGTGCCGCTCGCGCTCACCGAACTCTCCGAACGGGTGACGGCCGCGCTCGATCCGGCGCTGCAACTCGTCGATGCGCTCCAACGGGTGCAACAGCAGCTCGAATCCGAGGTGACTCGGGCCGAGCGGGAACGCGACGAGGCGCTGCGCACCGCGGCGGAGGAACAAGGACTGCGGGCGGTCGCAGAGGAGCGCGCCGACGAGGCTGACCAGCGAGCCAGGCAGGCCGAGCAAACCTCGGCCGCAGCGACCGCCGCCGAGGAACAGGCCATCGGCGACCGGGATCGGGCGCGTCAGGCCGAGCAGGACGCCGAGCGGGCGCGGCTACGCGCGGAGACCCAGCGCGACAGCGCCCTGGAACAGGCCGAGCGGTCGCAGCAACGGGCTGACGAGGCCGCAGCACAGGCCGAAGAGCTCAACCGCTCCCTCGCGGCGGCGCGTGCTGAGGTCACGGGCCTACGCGAGCAGCTGGACAGCGAGCGGGAACGGGCCACGGCCGACCGGCAGCGCGCCGAGCAGCGCGCGGCCGAGTTCGAATCCCGGATCGACGAGCTGCGACGCGAGCACCAGCAGCAGCTAGAGCGTGAGCGCGAGCGCGCGGCGGTCGAACTCGACCGGCAGCGCGCCGAGCTCGACCGGGCACGCCAGGAGGACGCGAACCGTCACGCGTCGGAAGTCGCCGAGCTGCACCGACGGTTGGGTGACCGGGAGCGGCAGCTCACCGACAACGCCGAGCGGGCGGATACGGCGCGCGCCGAGCTGGTTCGCTACCGCGACGCCGTCCGGACCGTGCTGGCCGAGTACGGCGCCGAGGACGGTGACGCGCCCGAGAACCGGGTGGCCTCCCGACTGACCGAGCTGGTCGCACCCCTTGACGAGTCACCGGGCTCGCAGGCGTCGGTGCCGGAGGAGCACGGCGTGAGTCCCACCGGACCGGACTGACCGCGGGCTCCTGCTCAACCGGACCGATCGGGCCCGGCCCGCCCGAGGTGCAGCCGCACCAGCACACGCTGCTCGGCACACATCGACGCCCGGTACTCCTCCCAGTTCGGGTGTTCGCCGGAGACCTTGCGGTAGTAGTCGACGAGCCCGTCCATCGCTTCGGGCAACTCCACGATCTCGGCACTGCCCTCGACCTGGATCCAGTCCCCGAAGAACGAGTCGGGCAACACGCAGAGCCAGGCACGCGGGTCCCGTCGCAGATTCCGGACCTTGAACGCTGGGCCTCGGGTGCTGATCAGTGCCGCTCCCGCATCGTCCAACGCCGTCAGGACCGGGGACATCTGTGGTGTTCCGTCCGCACGCATGGTCGCCAGCACCGCCCGGTGCTGCCTGCGCATCACGTCGCGGGCATCAGCGAGTTCCATGACGCGAGCATGCCCGACCCGCCGCGCCCGCGCGAACGCCTGTTCGCGCGGGCGCGGCGACGTCACCAACACGAGTGGACTTGCCTCGCAGGTATAGGAGCCCGAGGTCAGCAGACCTAATGTCACATTCAGTAACTTCAACGTTGCGAAGGAGATATGCCATGAGACGCATAGGAACCCTGCTGGCAGCCACCGTGGCCAGCCTCGCGCTGTTCGCCGCTCCGGCGGCCGCCGCGACCACCGCGACGGCCGGCCCGGCGGAGATCAACGCGACCACTTCCAGCACCCAGATCCACATCGGTACCTGCCCGAAGCCCTCTGGCAGCGGCCTGGTGATCTCGCTGTCTGGGCTGTCGCTGACCATCTCGGGCACCTGCACGAGCGGTGTGTCGATCAGCCTCGGTTGATCAGGATCTCCCTACCCACCTGATGGTGTGCTCAGCCGAGCATCCGAGCGGGGTGAGCACACCACCCACGATCGACGTTACTGACGCGGTGGCTCGCCCGGCGGCTCCTCGCCCTGCGGAGGTTGCTGACCGGGAGGCTGCGCGAACGGGAACTGCTGTCCGCTCCCGCCCTGTTGTGGTGCGGGACCACCCGCGGGCGGCTGCTGCGGAGGTGCGGGCTGCTGTGGAGATGGCTCCGGGGGTTGTTGCTGACCGGACAGCAGCTGCGCCGCTTCGGGCGGAAGCTGGCTCGGATCGCCCCTGAGGGCCTCCGCGGCAGGCGGCACCGACTTCCCCGAGCCGGGACCGATCGGCCCACCGACCTCCTTGCGCGCCACTGCCTCGGCCTCGCGGACCGCCTCAGCGACCGTGGGATCGGTCGAGGTGTCGAACCAGCTGGCGACCTCCTCCTCGTCCATCCGGGGCGGTTCGGCATCGTGCTCGGGGGGCTCATACCGGAACACCCCGTCCTTATCGGGTGTGCCAAGGCTGCGGGCGAATCCCTCGAGAGCCCTGCCGTACTCGCTCGGCACCATCCAGACCTTGTTGGCGTCGCCCTGCGCCATCTGTGGCAGTGTCTGCAGGTACTGGTAGGCCAGCACCTCGGGAGTCGGGCGGGAGGACTTGATGGCCGCGAACACCTTCTCGATGGCCTTGGCCTGCCCCTGCGCCTGCAGGTAGCGGGCGGCGCGCTCACCCTGCGCATTGAGGATGCTCGACTGGCGTTCGGCCTCGGCGTTGAGGATCGCCGCTTGCTTGGATCCCTCCGCATCGAGGATATGGCTCTGCTTCTGCCCCTCGGCCTTCTTGATCGCCGATTCGCGGTCACCTTCCGCGTTGAGAATCATCGCGCGCTTCTCACGATCGGCGCGCATCTGCTTCTCCATGGAGTCCTGGATGGACGGTGGCGGGTCGATGGCCTTCAGCTCGACCCTGGCCACCCTGATGCCCCAGCGGCCGGTCGCCTCGTCAAGCACACCCCTGAGCTGCTGGTTGATCTGATCACGTGAGGTGAGGGTGTCCTCGAGGCTCATCCCACCGACGAGGTTACGCAACGTCGTCGTGGTCAGCTGCTCGACACCGTTGATGTAGTTGGAGATCTCGTAGGTAGCCGCTCGCGAATCGGTCACCTGAAAGTAGACCACCGTGTCGATGGACAGGGTCAGGTTGTCCTGCGTGATCACCGACTGCGGCGGGAACGAGACCACCTGCTCACGAAGGTCCACGCGGGAACGTACCTTGTCCAGGAACGGGACCAGGAAGTTCAGACCAGGAGCCGCTACCGTTTTGAACTTGCCGAGGCGTTCGATGACGGCGGCCTGCGCCTGGGGTATCACCATGATCGCCTTGAAGACGACCACGACGACGAAGAGCACGATGACCGCGAGCAGCACGATGGTTGCGGTTCCCAAGACTCTCTCCTGTGTTCAATTCAATCGGATGGATCCCGTCGATACACGCCTGAAGCCGCGGGATGGCCGTGGGGCGGGCTTCCAAGGACATCCTAAGTTCACGGCTGCTCCGCCACCACCGCAGTGGCCCCGGAGATCTGTACGACGGTGACGGTGGTTCCGGGGTCGATGACCTGCCCGTCGACGTAACTGCGCGCCGACCATTCCTCGCCGTTGAGCTTGACCCTGCCCTGGGTGGTATCGACCGTGGACAACGTCACCGCACTCGCCCCGACCAGGGCATCCACATTGGTACGCAGGCCCGGCCCGAGCAGGAACCGTCGCTTCAGCGCGGGACGGGCGAGCACGAGCAACCCGATCGAGGCGACCCCGAACACGACGACGGAAACGATGACGCTGTCGACCAGCAGCATGGAACCCGCAGCGGCCAGCGCCCCAACCCCCAGCATGATGAGTACGAGGTCGCCCGACAGTGCCTCGGCGGCAAGCAATGCGATCCCCGCGATCAACCAGACAAGCGCACCCATGAACACATGATCCCAGCCGTGCGGGCCGTGATCCAGCATCCGGGTGATAACCGGCGCTGCTCACGCGGATCGTGGTGACCGCCAGCATCCCCTGCTGCCCCCGTCCGTAGCAGGTCACGGGCCCGGCGAGACCACGGCGGTCGCCCCGGAGATCTGTACGACGGTGACGGTGGTTCCGGGGTCGATGACCTGGCCGTCGACGTAACTGCGCGCCGACCATTCCTCGCCGTTGAGCTTGACCCTGCCCTGGGTGGTATCGACCGTGGACAACGTCACCGCACTCGCCCCGACCAGGGCATCGACGTTGGTACGCGCCTCTCTGTCGAGCGCGAGACGGCGTTTCAGCGCGGGACGAGCGAGCACGAGCAACCCGATCGACGTCGCCGCGAACACGATGGCCGAGACGACGACGTTGTCGACCAGCAGCATGGATCCGCCTGCCACCAACGCCCCGATCCCCAGCATCAGCAGAAACAGGTCGCCCGACAGTGCCTCGGCGGCAAGCAGCACGATCCCCGCGATCAACCAGACAAGCGCACCCATGCGCACATACTGTCACACGACGATCACGCAGTCATCCTCCTGTGAGTGCCGGCCGGAACCCAGGGGTTCGTTCACTGTTCGGGGTGTTCTCCGGCCGTCAACGGCCACATCCGGCGGATGAGTGACGCTCCGGGTCACTCATCGGGGTCGGTGACGAAATCGATCAACTGCTCGACGGCGCCGACCAGCGGGGGTTCGAGGTCGCGGAAGCTGGTCACCGCGGCCAGCACGCGTTGCCATCCCTCGTGCGGCTCGCCCCAACCGAGGGCGGCGCAGACACCCTCCTTCCACGGCACGGAACGCGGCACCTCCGGCCACGCGCGGATGCCGAGCGCGGCCGGTTTGACGGCCTGCCAGATGTCGACGTAGGGGTGCCCGGTGACGAGCACGTTGCCGTCGTCGACCGCCTCGCTGACACGCGACTCCTTGCTCCCGGCCACGAGGTGGTCGACGAGCACACCGAGCCTGCGGCGTGGCCCGGTACCGAATGCCGCGATGTGCTCCGCTAACCGGTCGATCCCAGCCAGTTCCTCCACGACCACACCTTCCACCCGCAGGTCGTGACCCCACACCCGCTCGACCAGCTCGGCGTCGTGCTTGCCCTCGACCCAGATACGGGAGGCCCGAGCGGTCCGGGCCCTGAGCCCGTCGACGCGCACCGAGCCGGATGCCGACTGCGCCTGCCCCGACTTCCCGGCCTCTCCCGCCTGCGCGGCACGCCGAACCGGCCGGAGGGTGACCGGTTTGCCGTCCACCAGGAACCCGGCAGGGGCCAGCGGGAACACGCGGTGCCGGCCGTGACGATCCTCCAGGGTCACCGAGCGGCGATCGGCGGCGACCACGGCACCGCAGAATGCGGTACCGGTCTCCTCGACGACCAGGCCGACCTCGGCGTCCACTTCGGGCACGTGGCGGGTACGTCGGCGGGAGACGACGTCCGGACCGTACGAATGTGCGCGCACGAGGCGGTACCGTACCGGCCATCGCTCAGCATGGCACGGCGCCACGCCGCCGGTTCCCCGAGGCTGCGCTGATCCCGCGTCAGCTCAGTTCGCGGAGAGACGCAGCAGTCGTTCGGCAACGTGGACGAGATCGGTACCGCTCACATCGGGCGCAGTGAAGACGTCGCCGTAGCGACCTTCCAGTCGCTCACACCAACCGGCGAGACAACCTGCACGTTTGGCTCCATGGCAGTCCCAGGCGTGCACCGCGACCAGCGCCATGTTCTCCGGTGATGTTCCCAGTTCGTGGGCCGTCACACGGTAGATGGACGGAGCGGGTTTCCAGATACCGGCTTGTTCCGCGGTCACGACACGGTCCACGTGGCGCGCCAGTCCCGCCTGTTCCAGGAACCGTGCCGTGTTCTCCGCGCTGCCGACTGTCAAGCAGCCGACCCGCACCCCGGCTTCGGACAGTAGACGTAGCGCGGGCTCGGCATCGTCGTGTGCGGGTAGGTGACCGAACCCCTCCAGCACGTAATCGATGTCATCCTCGCTGGCGGTGTGCTCGGTGTCGGTACGCAACGCCTGCCGCGCCACTGACTCGAACGTCTCGTAATCCCCGCTGAGGGTCAGCGCCATGGAATCGCGTTGGAAACGCATGAACCACGGCTCCAACAGCTGCGCGGGTTGCCCGATCTTCTCCAGCCGTTCGCGCAACGGATCCAGGTTCAACAAGGTTTCGAGCACATCGAAGGCAACGGCGTGCGGACGACCGGACACGGGACTCCTTTGACTGGCGATTCGGTTTCCTGATGGTACTATACATACAGGTTTGTATAGTACCAAGCTATGCGGGGAGACAGCCGCGATGGCAGCAGCACGACGACGGACCGACGGTGAACGCTCGGCGGCGGATCGCATCCTCGCCACCGCTTCAGAGCTGTTCTACGAGCGCGGCATCCGAGCGACAGGGGTCAACACCATCGCCGAGCGAGCCGCGGTCACCAAAGTCACCCTCTACGCCCACTTCGGATCCAAGGACGGGCTGGTGGCAGCGCACCTGCGTGCCCGCGACCAACGATGGTGGGCGGAGTTCGACGAGTACCTCGCCAGCTGTACGACCGCGGAGGAATGGCTGGAGACGACGTTCGACGCCTACCAAGCCTGGGCGCTGGCTGGTGAGTTCCGTGGGTGCGGATTCGTCAACGCCGCAACCGAGCTCACCGCCGCCGACCATCCCGGCCACGCCATCATCGGTGGCCACAAGGCAGGTATCCGACGCTACCTCGAAGCCTTCGCCACCGAAGCCGGGTGCGCCCATCCGGCGGAGGTAGCAGAGGAATGGTTCCTCCTGCTCGAAGGAGCCACGGTGACCGCGTCGCTACGGCACAGCACCGAACCCTTTCATCGCGCGCGCCACGCTGCCCTGCGACTGCTGCCAGCGACGAACCGGGCGTGACTACGGGAGGGTTCGGGTCTCGCCGACCGCCAGCGCCCACAGGTTCTCCTGGTCGTATCCCGCCGCGGCCCACTCTTTCTGCACCAGCGTGAGCGGTTCGTCGACGGGCTCCCTGGTCAGCACGAACGTGCCCCAGTGCATGCAGGCCATGATCCGCGCCCCGAGATCGGCGTACGCCTGTACGGCCTCGGCTGGGTTCATGTGCATCGGCCGCATGAACCAGCGGGGTTCGTAGGCACCGATCGGCAGCATCGCGACGTCGATCCCCGGATAGCGCTCGCCGACCTCGGCCAGCCTCGGCCCGTACCCGGAGTCCCCCGCGTGATATGTCCTTGTCCCGTCGGCAGCGGTGATCACCCAACCGCCCCACAGGGTGGCGCAGGTGTCGAACAGCCCTCGCCTGCTCCAGTGATGCGTCGGGGTGAAATCGAACCGCATCCCCCTGACCTCGGTGGACTCCCACCAGTCCAGCTCGGTCACGTTGCGGAAACCACGTAGCCGGAACCAGCGCCCGAGCCCGGCCCCCACGAGCACCGGGGTGTCCCTTGGCAACCGGCGCAGCGTCGAGCCGTCCAGGTGATCGTAGTGATCGTGGCTGATCAGCACCGCATCGATGTCCGGGAGGTCCTGCCAGGCCAGGCCCGGCGGGGTCAGCCGCGGCGGGGTTCCGGGGATCCGGTGCGACCACACGGGGTCGATCAGCAGGTGCAATCCCCCGAGGCGGACCAGGTAGCTGGCATGTCCGATCCAGGTCCAACTCGCGGTTCCCGGTTCCCACGGCGGCAGTCCGGTGCGTAGTACCGGGATCCGGTCGGCGTGCGTGGTCGAGCCGCGGAATCCCCCTTCCCGCATCACCCTGACGAAGTCCCGTGGCCCCGGAAGCGGGGACGTCAGCCTGTCGCGATAGGTGTGCCGTCGCATACCGCCAGTGTGGCAGCAGGCCGACCCGCCGTGTGGTCGCCTGCGATCGTCGGTGCTGCTGCGTGTTCGCCCGCGCGTTTCTCAGAACAGCGGCCACGGCACCGCGCGGAAGTCCTCGACGGGTGCGGGGAACGTGCCACGCGACAGCAGTCCCGCCACCCGCTCGTCGAGGGCACGTCGCTCCCGCCCGGTCAAGTGGCTGCCGAGCTGCTCGCCGAGTCGGCCGTCGAGGTCGGCACGGAGCTTGCGGAGCCGCTCCACGATGCCCGTCGGCAGCGGCTCGCCCGCCCACCCCCACAGCACGGTGCGCAGTTTCGGCTCGGCGTGCAGGCAGATGCCGTGATCGAGCCCGTACACCTGGTCATCGGAACCCCGTACCACGTGGCCGCCCTTGCGGTCGGCGTTGTTGAGCACCGCATCCAGCGCGGCTAGCTCGCGCACGTCCTCCCTGTCGCTGTGCGCCACCACAATCGGCTCGCCGCCACGATCCCTGGCGTGCAGTACGCGGCGCCACCCGTTCGGGACCTCATCGGGGTGGAACACGTCGACGAGGTCCTCCTCGGTGGCTTCCACCCACAGCTGCACCATGCCTTCGCCGAGCGGGCCGTCACGCAACGCCGTCGGTGGGATGGCGCCGAGCTCCGCCGCGTTCGCGATGAGGTAGCTGGCGATCTCGCGGTGGGCGAGCGTGCCGTGCGGGAAGTCCCACAGCGGTCGCTCACCGTGGACCGGCTTGTACACCGCGCTCGCCGAGATGCCATCGAGGGTGACCGTGCAGTACAGCGTGACGTTGGACGCGTCGAGCAGCCGTCCCTCGACAGCGAGCGTGCCATGCGTCACCAGGCCGAGCGCCTCGGGATCGCGCGGGTGCACCGGAGGCCTCAACCCTCACCGAACGGGTTTTCCCGCCGGTATCCGTTCTGCCGGGGGCAGATGTGGCCTTCCGGGTCGAGCGGCTCGTTGCACAGCGGGCACGGCTTGCGTCCCGCGTTGATGACTCGCTCGGCGCGTTCGGCGAACGCCCTGGCGTGCGCCGGGCTGAGGAACACCCGTACCGCGTCGGGGCCCTCCTCGGTGTCGTCGAGCACAATGCTCTCGTCCACCTCGCCATCGGTGATGGCGAGCAACTCGATGACCACCGCGTTGCTCTCCGCGTCCCAGCCGAGCCCCATGGTGCCGACGCGGAACTCCTCCTCCACCGGGACGTCGAGCGGATCGGTGTCGGTGAGTTCCTCGGGTGCGGTAGCCGGGACCTCGGTGTCGAACCGGCTCGCCACCTCTTCGAGTAGCGACGTCAACCGCTCGCACAGCACGGACAGCTGCTGCTTCTCCAGCGTCACGCTGACCAGCCGCGACTCCGAGCTGGCTTGCAAGTAGAACGTACGGTCGCCAGGTTCGCCGACCGTCCCGGAAACGAAACGATCGGGGTGGCGGAAAACGTGAATCACACGAGCCATGGCACTGTCGACCTTAAGCCACGGGTTGGACGCGGGCATCCCCGGGCCGGTCGCGGGTTCGGTCGTATCGCGCTTTCGAACACGACCCTCGCCACCCGGCCCCGCATTCGCGCCGGTGACCGTACCGTCGTGGTATGCACATGACCCCGGAACAGGCGCGGGAACGCTTCGCGGCGGCGGCGGTGGCACGGCTGGCCACGGCCAGCGCCACCGGGGTACCGCACCTGGTCCCGGTGACCTTCGCAGTACGCGGCGACGTGATCGCCAGTGCCGTCGACGACAAGCCCAAGAGTACGACCCGACTACGGCGCTTGCGCAACATCGAGCGAAACCCCGCCGTGAGCCTGCTCGTGGATCACTACGACCATGACTGGTCCCGGCTGTGGTGGGTACGAGCCGACGGTGCCGCCCACATCCTGGCTCCCGGCAACGGCCCCGACCGCAGGGACGTGCTGCTGCGGGAGCTGCGAGCGAAGTACCCGCAGTACGAGAACCGGCCTCCCTCGGGACCGCTCGTGGTCATCGAGGTGACCCGCTGGTCGGGCTGGACGGCCTGGGCTTGCGCAGTGACGCGATAAGGCCGAGCGGATCCGGCCGGAGGAAGCTCGCCGCGGCGTAGCCGCTGGCGGCCATCACACCGGCCATGAACCACCAGTTGTAGAGCGCGTGCTCGCCCGTCGGGTAGTAGGCCAGTACCAGGAACACCGAGATCCCCACCACGACAGCCAGCTGCTTCCGCCGCCAGGCGAACGCGGCGAGGATCACGAAGCCCCACGTCAGATACCACGGCAGGGTGGGAGGGGCCAGGATCGGCACCGCGAGCAACGTCACCGCCATGTGGCGGACCGCGCGCACACCGCCGTGCCTGGCCAGCCACCACTGCCAGACCATGACGCAGGCCAGCACGCCCCACGCGATCGCCCTGGCCACGGTGACGAACGGGGCACGCTCGACATCGACGAAGAACTGGACCACACCGTGGACCAGCTGGCCGATCCCGGTCGGGGGGTTCAGCCAGTTCGCGATCAGCGTCGGCGCCTGCAAGCCGGTGATCCACCCCAGGTTGATCGAACCCAGCGCCGCCCAGGTGCCCGCGATGAAAGTGACGGTGAACAGCACCACCGACACGAACCCCGCCCGCAGGAGATTCACCAGCCGGTGCCGTGACGGCAGGCGGTTCGCCCAGATCCACACCAGGAACGGCAACGCGACCGCTGCCGTTGGTTTGATCAGCATCCCGATGGTCACCAGCACGATCGACAGCGCATGCTGCCGCTCGAGCGCGGCGAGCACGCCGATGGTGAGCAGGCCCAGCATCAGCAGATCATTGTGTGGGCCGCCGACCAGGTGAATCACCGTCATCGGGCTGGCAACGGCGAGCCAGAGCGCCACAGGAGGATCGCCGCCGAGATGCCGCACCAACCTCGGCAGCGCCCACAGGATCCCGACGAGGCCCACCAGCAGCACCAGTCGCATCGCGACCACGCCCGCGATGACGTCATCGCCGGTGATGCTCACCACCGACCTGGACACCCAGAGGAAGCCGGGACCGTACGGCGCCGGTGTGGTTTGCCACATCCAGTGCACGTTGGCGACCACGTTCGGCAGTTCATCCAGGATCGCTGGCCCGGAGGCGTACGGGTCGTGCCCGTGCAGCAACTGCGCACCCTGCCCGAGGTAGGAGAAGACGTCGCGGGTGAACAGCGGCGGCGACACCAGCAACGGCGCCATCCAGCACCCCGCGGCGACCAGCACGGGCCGGGTACCGACCCTGCCGCGCAGCGCATACCTGCCGAGCCTGATCCACGCCCACACCACGAGCGCGAAGCCGATGTAGAGCGTGGCGGTGGCCAGCACCTTGCCGTGCCCATATCGCAGCCAGGACAGCGGGCCCGAACCGATGACCGGGTCCGAGATCAGCACCCCGCCCGCGCCGAGAGCGGAGACCATCAGCACCGTGCTCCCACCGGTGCCCAGCGCGATCGTGCGGTACGGGAAGCGGCCCGTCGCCTGCCGCGCCGCGCCCGGGGGCTCTCCGGCGTCCTCGTGGCACGCCTGCCCGCCCGGTTCCACCCCATCGGTAGGCCCCGGGCTTGCGGTGGGCGGCGTGCTGGTGGTCATATCGGCAGTTGAGGTTACACACCCTGCGAACCACCCGATCGTCGCGAGGCAGGCGACGTCGGGTGCCGCCGACCGACGGATCCACCGGTTCATCCGTCGCTGGCACCGGCACGGGCATGGACGTTCCGGCGCGCCGGATAGCATCGTTTCGCGTGCCAGGAGGGTGGTTCGTCCGCCCGCCGGTGGAGCAGGCCGCGCGATACCGGGCTGGTGCGAGGAACGACCCCAACGTCGGACAACACAATCCGTCGTACAACCCGCAAGCAGGAGAACGCCATGACCCAAGCACCCGTTCATGTGACCGTCACCGGCGCTGCCGGTCAGATCGGTTATGCGCTGCTCTTTCGGATCGCCTCCGGTCAGCTGCTCGGCGCCGACACCCCGGTACGCCTCCGGCTGCTCGAAATCCCGCAGGCGATCAGCGCCGCCGAAGGCACCGCGCTCGAGCTGGAGGACGGCGCGTTCCCCTTGCTGGATGGCGTGGACATCTTCGACGACGCCAAGCGGGCCTTCGAGGGATGTAACGTCGCGCTGCTGGTCGGTGCCCGCCCCCGCACCAAGGGCATGGAACGCGGCGACTTGCTGGAGGCCAACGGGGGGATCTTCAAGCCACAGGGTGAGGCGATCAACGCTGGTGCCGCCGAGGACATCCGGGTTCTCGTGGTGGGCAACCCAGCCAACACCAATGCGCTGATCGCACAGGCCCACGCCCCCGACGTCCCCGCGGCGCGCTTCACCGCGATGACCCGGCTGGACCACAACCGGGCGATGGCCCAGCTGTCCCGCAAGCTCGACACCCCGGTGTCGGACATCAGCAAGCTCACCATCTGGGGCAACCACTCCGCGACCCAGTACCCCGACGTGTTCCACGCCGAGGCGGCAGGCAGGCCGGTGGCCGAGCTGGTCGACGAGAGCTGGCTCACCGAGGAGTTCATCCCCCGCGTGGCCAAGCGGGGCGCGGAGATCATCGAGGCGCGTGGCGCGTCGTCGGCGGCCTCGGCGGCCTCGGCCGCGATCGACCACATGCACACCTGGGTCAACGGCACCCCTGCCGGTGACTGGACCTCGATGGCCGTGCCTTCCGACGGTTCCTACGGCATCCCGGAGGGCCTGATCTCGTCGTTCCCGGTCACCTGCTCCGACGGGCAATACGAAATCGTCCAGGGGCTCGAGATCAACGAGTTCTCGCGGGCCAGGATCGACGCCTCGGTGAACGAGTTGGCCGAGGAGCGCGAGGCCGTTCGCAAGCTCGGCCTGGTCTGACACCTCCCGGACCGGCCGGGAGTAGGCCCAAGCCCGTGCCCTGCGCCTACTCCTGGCCGGTGTCCGTAGGGCCTGCCCCACCGCCGACGGTCGCGTCTGTGCCCCCGGTGCCACGGGTGGGCAGCACTGCGCCGAGGCCGTCGCCGCTGTCGTTCAACCGCAGCACGAACGGCCGCAGCTCGGTGTAGCGCACGATCGAGATCGACGCCGGGTCCACCACCAGCCGCTGAAAGAGGTCAAGGTGCTGGCCAAGCGCGTCGGCGAGGATGGACTTGATCACATCGCCGTGGCTGCACAGCAGCCAGACGGGCGGGGACCCGTCGGCCGTGGCGAACTTGCTGTCGTAGCCGCGCACCGCCTCGACGGCACGGTGCTGCACGTGGGAAAGCCGCTCGCCGGACGGGAACCGCACGGCGGACGGCCGCGACTGGATCGCCTGCCACAGCTCCTCCTGTTGCAGCGCGCCGAGCTCCCGACCGGTCCAGTCACCGTAGTCGACCTCACACAGCGCGTCGTCGACGATCGGGGGGATCCCGCGCGCACGCGCCAGCGGTTCCACCGTCTGCTCGCACCGCAACAGCGGGGAATGCACCAGGCCTGCCAGCTCCACCCCGGCCAACCGCTCCACCAACGCCGCCGCCTGGTCGCGGCCGGTGGCATCCAATCCCACGTTCGGGGTGCGCCCGGCGAGCACCCCGGAGTTATTGGCTTCCGACCGCGCGTGCCGGAGTAGGATCACCGTTCCCACGCTGGCCAGCGTACTGGTCCCGGAATCGGGGCACACGACACGGCATGCCAGCGCGTCGGCCTTCGGCCCTCGCTGATCATCGCTACGATCGCGCGCATGGAACTGCGCGCACTCGGCGGATCGGGCCTGCGGGTGTCCAGGATGGCGCTGGGCACGATGACATGGGGCGGCGAGACCGATGCCGAGGAGGCTGCGGATCAGCTCGTGGCCTTCCGCGAAGCGGGCGGCACCCTGGTGGACACCGCCGACGTCTACAACGACGGTGCCTGCGAGGAGATGCTGGGGACGTTGCTGCGCGACGTGGTGCCGCGAGAGGAGATCGTGCTGGCGACCAAGGCCGTGGCCAGGCGCAGCGAAGGGCCGTTCGGCGGCGGTGCCTCGCGGGGAGCGTTGCTTACCGCGCTGGAGGGGTCGCTGCGCAGGCTGGGAACCGACCACATCGACCTGTGGCAGCTGCACGCCTGGGATGGCTCGGTGCCGGTCGAGGAGACTCTCGGCGCGGTGGATACCGCCCTGTCGTCGGGGAAGGTGCGCTATGTCGGGGTGTCCAACTACACCGGCTGGCAACTGGCCACCGCCGCGCAGCGGCAGCGCACGGCCGGGCAGGCGAACCCGATCGTGTCCACGCAGGTCGAGTACTCGCTGCTGGAGCGCGGGGTGGAGCGGGAGGTCATCGCCGCGGCCGAGCACCACGGCATCGGGGTTCTGCCGTGGGCACCGCTCGGTAGGGGCGTGCTGACGGGCAAGTACCGGTCCGGCACGCCTTCGGACTCGCGCGGTGCATCCTCCCGATACGCGGCCTACGTGGAGCATCACCGCACCGAGCGGGCAGCGCGGGTGGTGCAGGCGGTGAGCACCGCGGCCGACGGGCTCGGGACCTCGCCACTGGCGGTCGCGCTCGCGTGGGTACGTGACCGCCCACAGGTCGTCGCCCCCGTGGTGGGCGCCCGCGACACCGGCCAGCTGCACGGCTCGCTGCGCGCCGAGGAGATCGTCCTGCCCCCCGAGATCACCTCGGCGCTCGACGACATCAGCGCGATCGACTTCGGCTACCCGGAACGCTACTGAGCAGCACCTGCTCGCAGGCTTCGTATGCCCGTACGAGATGCTGGGGACGTGCACATCACGGTCCGATCGGGGGTTCGGCGACGCCCGTACGGCAGTACCGTCGCGGCGGTACTCGCCAGCGCGGCGCTGCTCGCAGGCTGTGGCGTTCTCGAGGGTTCCGGCGACGAGCTGCAGGTGGTGGAGGACCCGGAACCGGCGACGGCCCCGCCGTCACCGGAACGAACCGCCACACCGCAGGGAACGGTGATCGGTGACATCGGTGCCGAGCTCACCGACACCGCGGCCGCGGACGTCACGGCGCTGGCGGTCGAGGCGAGCACCCGAAGCCTCGTTGTCGCGGTGACCGATTCGTCCGACGGTGACGACGCCGGCGATACCGGGGCCGCCGTCCTGTTCTCCCCGCTGGACGATCCCACCGCTGTCCACGCCGAGATCCCGGTTCCCGGTGCGGTCGAGCAGCTCGTGCCGGACAACGGTTCGGTCGTGGCGACGCTGCCGGGCGAGGACGAGCTCATCCACCTGTCACCCGAGCAGGGCATCGTCGGGCGTACCGACGTGACCGGGTCGCCTGCGGGGGTGACCGGCGGTGCCGACACCCGGCTGGTCGCCGTTCGCGAACGCGCCGAGGTGGACGTGCTCGAGCACGAGCAGCGCAGTGCCAGCATCGGCGACGGGCTCTCCAGCGCCGACAGGGTCCTGCTCGCCGGGGACACTCCGATCGTGCTCGACCGCGTACGCAGTGCCGTCTTCCAGGTGAATCTCGATGACGGGGACATTGGACCCGGCCTGCGGGCGGGACAGGGAGCCACCCATGCCGTGGCCGACCGGTTCGGACGTGTCCTGGTCACCGACACGCGTACCGACGGCCTGCTGGCGTTCGACGCCGAACCGCTCATGCTGGTGCAGCGCTACCCGGTGCACGGCGGTATCTACGCGATCGCCTACGATGCCGAACGCGACATCGCCTGGGTCACTCTCACCGAACGCAACGAGGTCGTCGGGTTCGATGTGGCAGGCGGCGAACCCGACGAGATCCATCGCTTCGATTCGGTACGCCAGCCGAATTCGGTTACCGTCGACGAGCAGGACGGTCGAGTGGTCGTCGGGTCGGCGGCCGGCGAAGGGATCCAGGTGATCGAGCCATGAGCGAGGCGGCGCGAGACGAATCGGACAGCGACGAAACCTCCCACAGCGAGGGGCGCTGGGAGTACCAGAAGCTCCGGCTCCCGCCAGGCGTGTCACGGCCCGCCGCGATGACGCAGCTGTCCATCCATGCGGAGTATTCCGGTTGGGAGCTGTCGACGGTGCGGCTGTACGCCGACGGCAGCAGGAGGGTCTGGCTCCGGCGCCGGTACCAACCTGCGCTGTGTGCCCTATCGGGGGTGGTCTCCTAGCAGCCGGTGCGCCTCGTGCGCCAACCCGACCAGGCGCGGGATCAGCTGCGCAGGTGCTTCCAACGGGAGCATGTGACCCGCGCCCGGGATGACGACGAGGTCGTCGGCACGCTCATCGCCGAGCAGCGTGCGCGCCTGCTCCGGTGCCACCAGCCGGTCCCGGTCGCCGATCACCCCGATCACATGTGTGTCAGCCGGTGCGGTGAGCGTGGCACGGCGGATGTAGGCATCCAGCCCTGGACGGAACAGCGCCATGGTGTCCGGCCAGTGCGCGCGGATCATGTGCAGGGTCAGCAACACATCATCGTGCGCGGGGTCGTCACCGAACATCGACCAGCGCATGGCCGTGGTCGCCGCCTTGTGCCCTCGGTCGGTGACCAGATCCACCAGCCGCGACCCCACCACGGCTTCCAGGTCCTGCACGATCTTACTGAGCAGGTTCGGTGGGGTACGTGAACCCTCGACCGCCATGCCGGTGGCTGCTCGAGCCTCGCCCGCGACGTCGCTGGTACCGGTAGCCAGCAGCATGACCCCCGGCACCAGTGGAGGCCGGGATGTGCCGGTAACGCCAAACAGAGCGGGATGCCGCTCGGCGAGCGCCACCGCGGCCAGCCCGCCCATACCGTGTCCTGCCACGATCACGCAGGCGTCACGCGGCAGCCCGGTGACCAGGCCGGTGACCAGCTCTGCCAGATCGTCACCGAGCTGCTCCACGGTGGCGTCGCGCCGCGTCGCGCCGGTCGACCTGCCGTGCCCACGGAGATCGCAGGCGACCACCCGGACCGGCCGTTCTGTCGCACCAGCCAGCTCCGCAGCGATCGGCTGCCAGCTGCGATGGTCGAGCGCATAGGCGTGCACCAGCAGCACCGTGACCGGTGCCTCGCTGTCACCGTGGGTCACCAGGTGCAGGACCGTCCCGTCGGACAGCGTGAACGCCGACATCAGCAACTGCGCAGGAACCGGTCGAGGACGCGCGTGCCGAAGTGGATCGCCTCGACGGGGACGCGCTCGTCCACGCCATGGAACAGGGCGGAGAAGTCCAGGTCCGGCGGCAGACGTAGCGGTGAGAAGCCGAAGCTGCGGATACCCAGCTTGGCGAACGCCTTGGCGTCGGTTCCGCCGGAGAGCATGTAGGGCAGCGTGTGCGCCTCGGGGTCCTCGGCGAGCACCGCGGCGGTCATCGCGTCGACAAGCGCACCGTCGAAGGTGGTCTCCACCGGTGGTAGTTCCATCCACTCCCGCTCGACGTCCGGACCGAGGATCTCGTCGAGTTCAGCGTTGAACGCGGCCATACGGCCGGGAAGGATGCGACAGTCCACCGAGGCCTCTGCCACCGAGGGGATGACGTTGGCCTTGTAACCCGCCTCCAACATGGTCGGGTTCGCGGTGTCACGTAGTGTCGCGCCGATCATCCGGGAGATCGTGCCCAGCTTGGCGACCGCGCCGTCCAGGTCGTCCTCGGGGAACTCCCAGCCAGTCAGCTCACTGACCCCGCCGAGGAACTCACGCACCGAGTCGGTGAGCACCAGCGGGAAGCGGTGGTTGCCCAGCCGAGCCACGGCGTCGGCCAGCTTGGTGACGGCGTTGTCGTGGTGGACCATCGAGCCGTGCCCCGCGGTTCCCCTGACCCGCAGCTTCATCCACCGGATGCCCTTCTCCGCGGTTTCGATGAGGTAGGCCCGGACGTTGTCGCCGAAGGTCACCGAGAATCCACCCACCTCGCCGATCGCCTCGGTCGCGCCCTCGAAGAGCTCTGGATGGTGATCCACCAGCCATTGCGCACCGTAGCTACCGCCCGCTTCCTCATCGGCGACGAACGCGAAGATCACATCGCGCGGCGGCACGATGCCGTTGAGCTTGTAGTACCGCGCCAGGGCGAGCATCATGCCGAGCATGTCCTTCATGTCGACCGCTCCCCTGCCCCACACGTAGCCATCGCGGATCGCACCCGAGAACGGGTGCAGCGACCATTCGGTCGGGTCCGCGGGCACCACGTCGAGGTGGCCGTGCACCAGTAGCGCCGGACGGCTCGGGTCGGCACCGGACAACCGGGTGATCACGTTGTGACGGTCGACAGCGCCGGATTCGATATAGCTGATCTCGTAGCCCGCTTCGGTGAGCTTGCGCGCGACGTACTCGGCCGCGACTCGCTCGCCGACCACCGTGTCGGGATCGCCGGTGTTGGTGGTGTCGATCTGGATCAGCTCGCTGGTCAACGTGACCGCTTCCGCGGCCGCGTCGTCGAGGGTCAACAGCTCGGTCACGGGTCATTCCTATCATCGCTCGCCCCGCCGTGCGCGGGTCCGGACGCCCGCGAGCCCCTGGCGTCGCCGGGTGGGTAGTACTGGCGGGGTACGGTGACGTTACCCGCGGCACGGTCAGAGCGGTGGAGCGGACCGACCCCGTGTGTCACGCCGCGTCGCGATCAGCTACGCTATCGGGGCAGCACGTCGGAGTGGCGGAATGGCAGACGCGCTAGCTTGAGGTGCTAGTGCCCGTAAAGGGCGTGGGGGTTCAAGTCCCCCCTCCGACACAGGTGACGGCGGTGCGATCCGGGGCAGGGTCGCACCGCCGTCGTTTCTCGTGGCACGGCCCGGTTTCGTGTGTCGCACCCGACCGGTTCGCCGGGATCTCCGTCGCTACTCGGGCAACACGCGCAGGAAGGGGCCACCACGGGCTTTCGGTTCGAACCATGTCGACTTCGGCGGCATCACCATGCCTGCGTCGGCGACCGTTCTGACCTGCTCCACAGTGGGTGGGTGCAGCAGGAAACCGATCTCACCGCGTTCGGCACAGCGGCGCGCGACGGATTCCGCGTCATCCGTTCCCGCCACGGGCGTGACTCTCGGGTCGGCGGCGACCTCCCCGGTGCCGAAAACCGGCCGGAGAACGCACTCGTCGAGCCGCACCGCGTCGAGGTTCGCGCGCGGGTCCGGCGGCACGGTGCTGACCCGCAGCCCCGCCCGGAACCAGCGTCCCCCGAGGTGGATGCCGACCGTTCCCGGCGCGGGCAAGGCCTGCTCGGCGTGGGCGCACTCGGCGAGCCAGGCGATGCCCGCGCACCCGGTCAGTGCGTCAAGCAGCTCGTCCACTGTCAGCCCATTGGGCGGGCTGACGCAGCGGTGGTAGCCGATCACCCGCATGTCGGCAGCGTCGAACAACGCCCCAAGCACGTAGTGGTCCGCGTTGCCGTTGCGGTGGGCGTACCGTGCGGCGGCGGCCATGCGGTGGTGACCGTCGGCAATGTAGAAGGCTGATACCGCGGCCAGCTCCTCGTCCAGTTGCCGGACCAGCTCCGGCTCGTCGACCAGCCAGGCACGCTGGGTGAGACCTGCGGCCTCGGTCAGTTCCAGATCAGCGCAGCGCGCGGTCACCGAGCGCAGCAGCTCGCGGATTCCGTCGCCGGTCTCCGCCATGAGCGTGACGGGCACCAGCTCCGCACCGAGCTCGGCCAGCTTGCTCGCCAGCTCCTGCTCCTTACCGATAGCGGTCGCCTCGTGTGGCCGTATCTTCCCCCGCAGGTACGCCTCGGCCGCTACCTCGGCGACCACGGCCGTGCCCCGGTGCTCCGGGGTTTCCAGTTGGTACGCGACGTAGCTGGGCTCCGGGACGCGGACGAACGTGCGGTCGTGCAACGCGCGCAATACACCGGCGCGGTCGGCCACAGCATTGGGATCCCGCGCGGCACGCGGGTCGAGCAGGTGCACCCGGGGAGGTCGCACGACCGTGCCGCCCACCGAGCGGGAGGGTGCGTAGCGAGTGGCCGCCCCGGTCATGACGCCGCCATGGCATACCGCGGGCGGGTACCGGCCGGACCGGTCACCTCGGGATTCACGCAGTGCGGCACGGTGCCGTGCGCGATGGTGTCGAGCATGGTGACCACCTCCGCGGCGATGGCGTGCTGTGCCTGCTCGGTCGAGGCTCCGATGTGGTGCGTGCCGTAGACGTGAGGATGCCGCGCCAGCCGCGAGTCGATGGTGCCCGTCGTGCCCTGCGGCTCTCCGGCGAACACGTCGAGGCCTGCCCGCACGCCCTTGGCGTCCATGGCCTCCAGCAAGGCATCCTCGTCGATCAGCTCGCCCCGTGCGGTGTTGAGGATGATCGTGCCCGGCCGCACGCGCGCGAGCAGCTCGCGATCGATCATCCCCCGCGTCCGAGGGGTCGCGGGAACGTGCAACGACAGCACGTCGCAGCGTTCGGCCAGCGACGCCAGGTCCGGCTCGAGGTCGATACCGATGGCGTCGATGCGCTCCCGTGCGTGGGCGGGCCGATCCGAACTGGCGATGCCGTGCACCTGTGCCCCGAACGCCGCGGCGCGTTCGGCGAACGCGAGACCGATCTGGCCGAGGCCGACCACGCCGATGTCGCGCCCTTTGATGCCGGTCGCCTGCGCGTACCACTTCTTGTTCCAGTGACCGTGGCGCAGCTCTGCCACGGCGTCGGGGATGCGCCGATCCAGTGCCAGCAGCAGCCCGAACGCCAGCTCGGCCACTGCCTCCGCGTTGCGCCCGGGCACGTTGCACACAGGGATACCGGCACCGGTCGCTGCCCGGCAGTCGATGGTGTTCGTTCCCGCTCCCGCACGGATGATCACACCCAGCGTCCCAGCCGCCTCGATCGCCGCGGCATCGACCGCCGTGCTCCGCACGATCAGCGCGTCGACCTCGCCGAGATGCTCCGGGAGGTCCGCCGTGGTGAGATCCGGCTGGTAACGGCAGTCGTACCCACGATCGCCGAGGAGACGACGGTAGGTGTCCGGGAAGGTATCGGCGATGAGTACGCGCATCAGCCGCCCCTTTGCGTTCCGAGCGACGCTTCCGGCGGAGATCGCGTGGTCTCCGTGCTGGGCACGGTAAGCACGACCTCCTCACCACAGCGTGGCAGCTCGTTGCTTTTTGAGCAACCGTCTCTTGATACGCAACACAGTGTGCGGCCTCGCAGATGAAAGCTTTACATAATTCGGTTTCTTGTCAAGTTAGTTGATTTTAGCTAGCATTCTGTAAACCACGAGACGAGGAGGTGAGCGCATGGCGCGCGATACGGGTACGGTTCCCGCCGGGTCCACCGAGCAGTGGCGGGATAGCAAGCGGTACCTGTGGTTGCTCGGACTGGTCGTGCCTTCCCTGGGGTTCGTCGCGGTCGGGATGCACGCCGCCACCGGGTGGGGAGTGTGGTTGTGGCTCGGACCAATCGTGGTCCTGCTGATCGTGCCGGTCATCGACCTGGTCGTGGGGCTGGACCGTGCCAACCCGCCGGATGACGCCATCGAGGCGCTGGAGAAGGACCGGTACTACCGGTGGGTCACCTACACCTTCCTCCCCCTGCAGTACGCGGTCTTCGTCCTGGCGTTCTGGGTGATCGCCCGCGGTGAGCTGACCGTCGTCGACAAGGTCGGGCTGGCGATCTCGATCGGCGTCATCGGCGGCATCGGCATCAACACCGCGCACGAGCTGGGTCACAAGAAGGAAAGTCACGAGCGCTGGCTGTCGAAGGTCGCGCTCGCGCAGAGCTTCTACGGGCACTTCTACATCGAGCACAACCGCGGCCACCACGTGCGTGTCGCGACGCCGGAGGACCCGGCAAGCAGCAGGGTCGGTGAGAGCTTCTACCGGTTCTGGCCGCGCACCGTGTTCGGCTCCCTGCACAGCGCCTGGGAACTGGAACGCAAGCGGTACGCGCGCCGCGGTCAACACCCGTTCCGGCCCGGCAACGACGTGCTCAACGCCTGGTTGATGTCGGCGGCGCTGTGGGGCGCCATGATCGCCTGGCTCGGCGTGGGAATCCTCCCGTATCTACTGATCCAGGCCGTGGTCGGCTTCTCGCTACTCGAAGTCGTCAACTACATGGAGCATTACGGTATGTTGCGACGCACCGTGGGCCCGCCCGACAAGCGGCGCTACGAGCGGGTCGACCCGAGTCACAGCTGGAACTCCAATAACATCGCCACCAACGTGCTGCTGTATCACTTGCAGCGGCACAGCGACCACCATGCCAACCCGACCCGGCGCTACCAGGCGCTGCGGGACTTCGAAGAATCACCCGTACTGCCAACCGGCTACGCCGGGATGATCCTGCTGGCGCTCATCCCGCCGCTATGGCGTCGGGTGATGGACCCGCGCGTGCTGCGGCACTTCGACGGCGACATCGGGCGTGCCAACATCCAGCCAAGCAAGCGAGCGCGGATCCTCGGGCGCTTCGCGGGTACCCGGCCTGTCAGCCCGGCGGCTACGGAGACCGGGGCCGATGCCCCGATCGAGGACACAAGGGGGGACGCGACCGCGGGTGGGATGTGCCCAGGCTGCGGCTATGTCTACGACGAGTCCGTGGGCGATCCCCGCGAGGGATTCCCTGCGGGCACACCGTGGTCGGCCATCCCGGACTCATGGTGCTGCCCGGACTGCGGGGTACGCGAGAAGGTCGACTTCGTGGCACCGGGGAGAACTGCTCCGTCGTCCATCGCGACGGACCGTCCCGAGCAAGGAGTGAGCGCATGATGCGGATCGAAGCGGACCGGACCAAATGCGAAGGCCTGGGCATGTGCGAGGCCATGGCTCCGGATCATTTCGAGGTGGGTGACGACGGCACCGTGGTCGTGCTCAACGAACAGCCCGATGAGGAGCATCGGACCGAGCTGACCGCCGCCGTCGACGCCTGCCCCGTGCTCGCACTGGCGCTGCGGGGGTGACCGTGACACTGGTCGTCGTCGGTGCCTCGCTCGCGGGCCTACGCGCGGTGGAATCCGCCAGACGGCACGGCTATTCGGGACGCATCGTGATGATCGGTGCCGAGCCGCATCCACCGTACGACCGGCCCCCGCTGTCCAAGGCAGCCCTGTCCGCCGGTGCAGGCGGTGGAGCCCAACCGTTCCGTACCGAGGCCGAGCTCCGCTCGGTGCTCGGCGTGGAGCCCATGCTCGGCGTGTGGGCGGACGGGCTCGATACCGCGGCACGCGAGATCTCCGCGGCGGGTACGACGGTGCGCTACGACTCGGCCGTGATCGCTACCGGTGCGGCTCCGCGACAGCTGCCCGGCAGCCAGGGGGTCGCGGGGGTTCACACGTTGCGTACCGTCGACGACGCCGCCGCTATCCGCGCCGCATGGGACCGAGGTGCCCGCACGGTGGTGATCGGTGCCGGGTTCGTCGGATCCGAGGTGGCCTCGGCGGCGCGTAGGCGCGGTGTCGAGGTGACCCTCGTGGACTCCCAGCAGGCCCCACTGTCCCGCTCGGTAGGCACCCTGGTCGGCGCCGCTTGCATCGACCTCCACCGCGCGGCGGGCACCGAACTCCGGTTGGGTACTGGGGTGGCGGGCCTCGAAGTCGCGGGCGGGGCGGTGTCCGGGGTACGGCTGGCGACCGGCGAGGTGCTGCCCGCCGAGTTGGTCGTGGTCGGCATCGGCGTCACGCCTGCCACTGCGTGGCTGGCGGACAGCGGGATCCCGCTTTCCGAGCGCGACGGCGGCGTGCTCTGTGACGAGACGCTGGCCACCGGGGTGCCGGGCGTGTACGCCGCTGGCGACGTGGCACACGTGCCCAACCCGTTGTTCGATCACGAACTGATGCGACCCGAACACTGGACCGCCGCGGCCGAGCAGGGGACGGCCGCGGCGCGTCATGCCCTCGACCCCGACAGCGCGCAAGCCCTGCCTGCGGTGCCGTACTTCTGGTCCGACTGGTACGGCCACCGCATCCAGTTCGTGGGCACCCCCCTCGCGGACGAGGTGGTGATCGCCACCCCCGCCGATACCGGGTTGACCGCCCTCTACCGGCGTGCCGATCGCCTCGTGGGCGCGTGCACCATCGACCGCCCGCGCGTGATCATGAAGTACCGCCGTCGGATCGCCCAGCGCGCTCCGTGGAGCGAAGCACTCGAATTCGCCGCCGGTGTCGCCAATCCGGTATGACGGCCAGCTCGCTGCCGCGAGGCCGGGTCAACGCGGCAGCGAGCTGATCAGCCCCTGCGTGGCGCGGGGACGCCGGCCTGCCGGGCACGTTGCGCGAGGTGCCGGTACGGGTAGCTTGGCGACGCCGCCACGCAGTCCAGGGTGTGCGGGTCGTGCGGGTTCACGGCGACCACGAACGCGTAGCCGCGGTCGTCGCCGTTGCGGATCCCGTTCCACGACTCGACCCAGAATCGGTGCTGCGGACCGTACCCGTGCTCGCGCAGGGTCGCGGCGATGTGGGGGCGGTTCTCCTGGGTCACGTCCACGAGCTGCAGTCCGAGGTCGGCGAGTTCGGCACGCGAGCCCGCGAGGTTCCGTGGCACTCCGTCGAGCATCAGGTACTGAGAACCGATTACCTGCATCGGCGCTCCCTTCGAGGCCGCGAATGATTACGGTGAGAAGTATCAGTAGTGCGCAGAGTAATAACAATCACTCGCACCGGTAACGCTTCCGGTGCCGCACCGATCGGGGGACGCCGCTGTCGGCGCGATCCACCGGTGATGGGCTTTCCCCGGATGGGTCCCTGCTCGATCATGGGGTGGTCATCCGGCGGGAATGCCACACGGCGGGAGGTGTCCGGTCAGCATGCGTCCAGCGGAGACGGTCGCCGTGGTCGGCGGCGGGATCGCGGGGCTGGCGGTGGCGTGGTTCCTGCGCGCTCGCGGCGTCGCAATCACCGTCTACGAGCGCGATCGGGTGGGTGCGGGCGCATCGTGGGGCAATGCCGGGTGGCTCACCCCGCCGTTCGCCGTACCGCTTCCCTCGCCAGCCACACTGCGTGCCGGCCTGTCGGGTCTGCTGTCCCGCTACGCACCGCTATCCGTGCCTGCACCGACACGCCCCGGAACGCTGCGCTTCCTCACCGCGCTCGCCCGGCACTGCACCGAGTCGCGCTGGCAGGCGAGCATGGCGGCAGTGGCCGAGCTCAACCGCCGTGCGCTCGCGGCGCACGATCGGCTGGTCCCTGGTGAGCCGGGCAGCGACTCCGGAAACGGTACGGAACCGGCGACGTCGGCTCTCGTCGCGCTCCGCTCGCCCGCCGAGCGCGAGACGATACTCGCCGAGCTGGCGCGGGTGCGTGCCGCGGGCCAGCCGGTGGAGTTCGAAGTCGTCGACGGCCGTGCCGCGCGGCATCGTCACCCGCTGCTCACCCCGGCCGTGACGGCCGCCGTGGTGCTGCACCGGCAACGCTTCGTCGAGCCGGGTAGATACCTGGACTCGCTGGCAGGCAACCTGCGCCGGGCGGGAGGAACCATCGCGACCGGGGTCGAGGTCCGTGCGGTCCACGACACCGGTACGGGGGTACGGCTGCTGACCTCCTGCGGTACCGCCCACGCCGATGCCGCGGTGTTGGCTGGCGGGGCCGAGCTCGGTGCGCTGGCCCGACCATTCGGGGTGCGCATGCCGGTGCATGCCGGGCGCGGCTACAGCTTCAGCGTGGCTTGCGAGCATCTGCCGCGCACGCCGGTGTACTTTCCCGGCAGCAAGCTCGTGTTCACGCCGATGGGTGACCGGTTGCGGGTCGCCGGGCTGATGGAGTTCCAAGCACCGGATGCCCCGCTCGATCGGCGCAGGGTCGCAGGCATGGTGCGCGCCGCACGCCCGCTTGTCGGCGACATCGACTGGAGCGGCAGGATCGAGGAGTGGGTCGGGTCTCGTCCCTGCACGGCGGACGGCTTGCCGCTGGCCGGTCCTACCCGCTCGGCGCGGGTGTTCGTCGCGGGCGGGGCCGGCATGTGGGGCATGACGCACGGACCGGTCACCGGCGAGCTGCTGGCGGAGACCGTCGCCTCCGGTACACCACAGCCCGAGTTGGCCCCGTTTCACCCGCTGCGGTGAGGCACGGGCAGGCACTGTGCCGAAACAGCCGCCGGGCCGCACATCCCCGCCTACTGGAGGTGCTGGCTGAACCAGTCCCCCGCGCACTTGGCAACCTGCTCCAGCGCACCCGAATCGTCCAGCAGCCGCACGGACTCGGGAATCGTCCACACCTCGTGGGCGACCATCAGCTTGGCCGCGCTGCGGTTGAGCTCCCGGATGTGCTCGTCGCTGTCATCGACGATGAACAGGGTGGCAGCGCGAACCCGCGACAGCGCCGTGGCACCTGCCAGCTCAGGACGGCCTCCGCGCGAGACGACCGCGCGCACCAGTTGCGGCTGTCGTGCGGCAGCGGCCAGCGCCACCGCGGCGCCGCGTGCCGAACCGAACAGGCCGACCG
Source organism: Haloechinothrix sp. LS1_15 (assembly GCF_033042135.1). Taxonomy (NCBI): domain Bacteria; kingdom Bacillati; phylum Actinomycetota; class Actinomycetes; order Pseudonocardiales; family Pseudonocardiaceae; genus Haloechinothrix; species Haloechinothrix sp. LS1_15. The sequence goes on from NZ_WBXM01000011.1 coordinate 114,892, forward strand.
GCAGACCGTGGGAACCCCGGCCGATGTTCACCTTGCCGAGGACGTGTGCCAGGCGAGCCGCCAGGAACTCGACGTTGAGCCGGTACGTCCCGGTGCGTGCGTCGACGCGCTCCTCGTCCCTGCCGAGCAGGTCGATCAGCAGCGTGGTGAACCCCTCTCGTTGCAGCCCGCGCGCCATCGCCCGGTTGCGCGGGCTGTGCCGTGAGCTACCCGATCCCTGGGTGAGCACCACGAGCCCGGTTGGCCTGCTCGCGGAGAAGACGGTGCCCTGCAGCGTCACTCCGCCGACGTCCACGCTGAGCGGAAAGACCATGGCGACGTACCTCCCAGCCGCTCCGACCAGACGTCGCCACGCAGGCGAGCGTCACGATAGTTCCCCTCGTCTAGTGTGGACCTCCAGGTTTCCACGATGACCGATCATAGCCGCATTTCACAAGGCAGTGACCCGGGTGGAGTAGCGTCGCTCGTGCCGTGGTCACGCCGCGCGTCCGGGTGTGCACCAGCCCGGTTCACGATCCGGCCGCCGCGCCGTGACGCGCGATCACGGCATCGACCGCGCGGGGCGAGAGCACGGCTTCCAGCGCCATCACCGCCGATGCGGTGATCCCGGCGCGGTCGTCCTGCACGCTCGGCTCGATGGACAGCCCGCGGGTGGCCATCGCCGTCGACCTCCGGTAGATCATCTCCCGCGCGCCTGCCAGCAGCGGTTCGTGTGCGTGGGCGAGGTCCCCGCCCAGCACGATCAGACCGGGGTTCAGCAGGTTCACCGCCCCTGCCAGCACGTCGCCGAGCAACCGCCCAGCCTCGCGGACCAGCCGGGTGGCATCGGGATCGCCCGCACGGACCAGTTCCGCCACGTCCCTGGTGTCACTGATCCGGTAACCGAGCGCGGTCAGTTCCCTGGCCAGCGCCCAGCCGCTGGCACCGGCTTCGAGGCAACCGCTGTCACCGCACCGGCACGTGATCCCTTCAGCACCGGATACCTTGATGTGCCCGATCTCGCCCGCGGCCCCCAACGCGCCACGACGCAACCCCCCGCCGCTGATCACCCCCGCGCCGATGCCGGTAGAGGCCTTGACGAAAAGCAGGTCTGTTGCGTCACGATGCCTGCGCTGCTCGGCGAGCGCCAGCGCGTTGACGTCGTTGTCCACCACGACCGGGGCCGCGAAGTGCCGGGAGAAGTAGTCGGTGACCGGGACGTCGCCCCAGCCGGGCAACACCGGCGGTGTGACGGTACGGCCGGTGGCCACGTCCACCGCGCCCGGGATGCTTGCCCCGATCCCCCAGACCCGGTCGGCGGGACAGCCCTCATCGGCCATCAGCCGGGCGAGCTCCTCGGCCACGGTGCGCAGCACCACGTCGGCGCCGTCGCCCAGGTCGACCGTGAGACCGCGTTCGGCGCGCACTCCTGCCGCCAGGTCGCAGACGGCGACCTGGGCACGGCTACCGCCGAGGGCGGCCGCTAGCACTGCCCCGCCACCGGCATCGAACTCCAGTCGCGCGGGCGGTCTGCCACCGGTGGAGCCGCCGTCGGCACGCTCCCTGACCAGCCCCGCAGCGAGCAGTTGCTCGACCCGGAGCGTCACCGCGGTACGCGACAGGCCGGTCAGCCTGCCCAATCCCGCACGGGTGTCGGCGGCACCGTCGCGGATCAGCTCGAACACCTCGCCGGTCGACGGTGTTCCCGGTGGGGTTCTCCGCATACCCCGATTCACCCCGCTCTCGGTTTCCCTGCCCGGCGCTGCGGGCTCCATCGCACACTAACGCATCGAAAATGCAAAAGTATGCTTGATTATGTACCTAAGTCTACGTACGCTGGGAAGCGTGCCTCACCCCATGGAAGGACGTTCGTGATGTCAGCGATGGCCGACCTGCCGCGCATGGATCCGTGTGACGTGGTGGTCTTCGGCGGCACCGGCGATCTCGCGATGCGCAAGCTGCTTCCCGCTCTGTACCTGCGTGCCTGTGACGGCCAGATCACCTCCGACTCCCGGATCATCGCCGTGTCGCGCTCTGGTCTCGACGATGCCGGGTTCCGCGACAAGGTGGCAGCGGAACTACAGGCGGTGGTGCCCCCGTCGGCGTTCGACCAGGTGTCACTCGACCGGTTCCTGACACAGCTGCACCACATCACCGCCGACGTCGCAGGCGAGGCTCCCTTCGGCGAGCTCGCCGCGACGCTGGCCCACGGCGAGCACCGGACCCGGGTGTTCTATCTCGCCTGCGCCTCCGGGCTGTTCGGCAGGATCAGCGCGCGACTCCACGACGCGGGGCTGGTCACCGAGCGTTCCCGGGTGGTGTTGGAAAAGCCCATCGGGCACGATCTGGCTTCGGCTCGCCGGGTCAACGACGAGGTCGGTGCCGTGTTCCGGGAGGAGCAGATCTACCGGATCGACCACTACCTCGGTAAGGAGACCGTGCAGAACCTGCTCGTGCTGCGCTTCGCCAACGCGCTGCTCGAGCCACAGTGGAACTCCGCAGCGATCGACCACGTGCAGATCACGGTCAGCGAGACCATCGGCGTCGGCGGACGCGCAGGCTATTACGACAGTTCCGGCGCGCTGCGCGACATGGTGCAGAACCACCTGCTCCAGCTGGTGTGCCTGGTCGCGATGGAACCGCCGACCACGCTGGATCGGGAGGCGGTGCGCGACGAGAAGCTCAAGGTGTTGCAGGCACTGCGCCCACTGTCGGGATCGGATGTGGCATTGTGCACCACCCGGGGTCAGTACACTCCTGGCGCGGTCGACGGCATCCCCGTGCCCGGTTACCGTGACGAGCTCGACGGGGCACAGAGCACGACCGAGACGTTCACCGCACTCCGGCTCGATATCGCCAACTGGCGCTGGTCAGGAACTCCGTTCTACCTGCGGACCGGCAAGCGCATGGCCCGCCAGGCCTCCGAGATCGTGGTGCAGTTCCGCCCCGTGCCGCACTCCATCTTCCCCGGAACCGCATCCGGGATCGCACCGAACCGGTTGATCATGCGGCTGCAGCCCGACGAAGGAGTGCGGCTGCACGTCGTGACCAAGGAACCCGGACCGGGCGGCGTCCGGCTACGCCAGGTGCCGCTGAACCTCAGCTTCGCGGAAACGTTCCAGTCCCGCCTCCCCGACGCCTACGAACGCCTGCTGCTCGACGTCATCCGCGGAAACCCCACGCTGTTCATGCGCCGCGACGAGGTCGAGGCGGCATGGGCATGGACCGAGCCTGTCCTAGCAGCGTGGGCGGCCTCCGGCGAGGCACCACAGCCCTACCCGGCGGGAAGCGGAGGACCCCCCGCAGCGACGGCGTTACTCCAACGCGACGGTCGTAACTGGCACGAGGAGGATTTCCAGTGACGTCCGAGACATCTCGGCTACCGGGACCGCCCGGGACCTCCGGCACGTCCGAACCGTCCGGAACGGACCCACTGCCCGACATCGATGTGCACGTCCATCGCACCGTCGGTGATGTGACGCGGCGCATCGCCAAACGCAGCGCCAGCTCGAGGAAGCGGTACCTGGAACGCCTCGCGGCAGCCGCCAGGAAGGGTCCGGCGAGGGGCGAGCTCGGCTGCGCCAACCTGGCGCACGGCTTCGCAGGAGCTGGTGAGGTCGACAAGGACGCGCTCCGCCGCACCACCAAGCCGAACATCGCTATCGTCTCCGCCTACAACGACATGCTCTCGGCGCACAAACCGCTGGAGTCCTACCCCGCCGCGCTGAAACGCGCGGTGACCGGGGCAGGCGGCATCGCCCAGTTCGCCGGTGGCGTGCCCGCCATGTGTGACGGCATTACCCAGGGCAGAGCCGGGATGGAGCTGTCGCTGTTCAGCAGGGACGTCATCGCCATGGCGACCGCGATCGCGCTGTCCCACGACATGTTCGACGGGGCGTTGCTGCTCGGTGTCTGCGACAAGATCGTGCCGGGACTGCTGATCGGGGCGCTGTCGTTCGGGCACCTGCCAACGATCCTGGTTCCGGCCGGACCGATGACGTCAGGGCTACCGAACAACGAGAAGAGCCGCATCCGGCAGCTGCATGCCGAGGGCAAAGTCGGCCGCGAGGAGCTGCTCGACGCCGAAGCCGCCTCCTATCACAGCCCCGGCACATGCACCTTCTACGGCACGGCCAACTCCAACCAGCTGCTGATGGAAGCCATGGGGCTGCACCTGCCGGGCACGTCGTTCGTCAACCCCGACACCCCGCTACGCGATGCGTTGACCACCGCCGCGGGCGAACGGATCCCCCGCCTCACCGCGCAGGGCGAGGACCCCACCCCGATCGGCGAGGTCGTCGACGAGCGCGCCGTGGTCAACGGGGTCGTGGCGTTGCTGGCCACCGGCGGCTCGACCAACCACACCATGCACCTGGTGGCGATCGCGGCCGCGGCGGGCATCGAGCTGCGCTGGAGCGACTTCGCCGAGCTGTCGGCGGTGACCCCGCTGCTCGCGCGGATCTACCCCAACGGCCAGGCCGATGTGAACCACTTCCACGCCGCGGGCGGGATGGCGTTCGTGATCGATCAGCTGCTGGACGCCGGTTTACTGCACCCGAACACGCGCACCGTCACCGGTTCGCCGTTCGCCGAGGCCTACCGTTGCGAGCCCGCGTTGGACGACGGCGAGTTGGTGTGGCGGCAGGCCCCTCGCGACAGCCTCGACAAGACGGTGCTGCGCGGGACCGCCGACCCGTTCTCCCCGGACGGCGGGCTACGGATGCTCACCGGCAACCTCGGCGAGGCGGTGATGAAAACCTCCGCCGTGGCCCAGGAGCACCGCCTCGTCGAGGCGCCCGCACGGGTATTCGACGACCAGGAAGCATTCCTGGCGGCCTTCGATGCAGGAGAGCTCTCCGGCGATCTGGTCGCGGTGGTGCGTTTCCAGGGGCCCAGGGCCAACGGCATGCCCGAACTGCACAAGCTCACCCCGACGCTCGGTGTGTTGCAGGATAGGGGGCAACGAGTGGCGCTGGTGACCGACGGGCGCATGTCCGGGGCCTCCGGCAAGGTCCCTGCGGCGATCCACCTCACCCCTGAGGCCGCAACGGGTGGCCCGCTCGCCCTGCTGCGCGACGGGGACCCGCTGCGGCTGGACGCCGAGACCGGCATCCTGGAGGTACTGGTCGACGGCGGGGAGCTCGAGTCACGTGACCCGCGCGCCACGCCCGAGCCCGCGGTCGGCACGGGTCGCGAGCTGTTCACCGCGTTCCGGGAGGCGGTGGGTGCCGCCGACGCCGGTGCCACCGTCCTCGGCTTCGACGGTGACCGCTGACCCGGCACGCGTAGGAAAGAGGTGTCATGCCTGTCGATCACCCGTCCATCCTCGACATCGCTCCCGTCATCCCGGTCGTCGCGCTGCACGACGCCTCCGACGCCGTGCCCCTGGCTCGGGCCCTCGCCGCGGGCGGTGTGCCAATCGTCGAGGTCACCCTGCGTACTGGCGAGGCGCTGGAGGCCATCCGTCGCATCAGGAGCGAGGTCCCGGAGATCACCGCCGGTGTGGGCACGGTGACCGTCCCAGACCAGGTCACGGCGTCGGTCGATGCCGGGGCGCAGTTCCTGGTCAGCCCCGGGCAGACACCGAGACTGCTCGATGCCATGGTGGCCGCCCCCGTGCCGTTCCTACCGGGCGTGGCCACCGGTTCGGAGATCCTGGCGGTGCTGGAACGCGACCACACCGACATGAAGTTCTTCCCCGCTGCCGCCTCGGGAGGGCTGGATTACCTGAAAGCGGTGTCCGGGCCGCTACCGCAGGTGCGGTTCTGCCCAACCGGCGGCATCACCCCGGACAACGCACCGGACTACCTGGCCCAGCCCAACGTCGGCTGCGTAGGTGGTTCCTGGGTGACGCCGGAGACCGCCGTCGCCGACCGGGACTGGGCGCGTATCGAGCGACTCGCCGCCCAGGCCGCGGCGCTGCGGCAGCACTCCTCCGCGTGATGGGCACAGCCACGGCCCGCACCGGCCTATGGTGGGGGCGTGGCTGGTGAACCGGTCCGGCTGTTCCTCTGCGGCGACGTGATGCTCGGGCGGGGCATCGACCAGATCCTGCCCTATCCCGGCGAAGCCGAGCTGCGGGAAAGCTACGTGCGAGATGCCGCGCACTACGTGCGTGCCGCCGAACGCCACGCCGGGCCGCTACCGGGACATCCCGGGTTCGCGTGGCCATGGGGCGAGGCGCTTGCCGAGATCGACACGCGCGCGCCGCACGTGCGGGTGATCAACCTGGAGAACGCCGTCACCCGCGCGAGGTCCTTCTTGCCGGGTAAATCGGTGCACTACCGGATGAACCCGGACAACATACCCAGCCTTCAGGCGGTGCGCCCCGATGCCTGCGTGCTGGCCAACAACCACATCCTCGACTTCGGGGCGCGGGGGCTGCGCGAAACTCTCGCCACGCTGCGCGGTGCCGGGCTGCCCTACGCGGGTGCGGGAACCGACGCCGCTTCGGCACGCGCGGCCGTCACCGCCGATCTCGGCGCACTCGGCCGGGTCGTCGTCGCGGGTTACGGGGCAGGGTGCAGCGGGATCCCCGACAGCTGGGCCGCTACGGCACACCGTCCGGGTGTCAACATGCTGCCCGACCTGTCCGCTGCCACGGCCGCCTCTGTCGTCGACGGTCTCGCGGAGACTTCCGGTCCCGAGGACGTGGTTGTGGCCTCGATCCACTGGGGATCGAACTGGGGCTATGAGATCCCCCGCGCGCAGGTCCGCTTCGCGCACCGGCTCGTCGACGGAGGAGTGGACATCGTCCACGGCCACTCCTCGCATCACCCACGGGGCATCGAGATCTACCGCGGCCGGTTGATCCTGTACGGCTGCGGCGACTGCGTGAACGACTACGAGGGGATCCCCGGGCACGACAACTACCGTGACGTGCTGCGCCTGCTCTACTTCGCCGATCTCGAACCCCGCAACGGGCGGCTGCGGCACCTGCGGATGGTGCCGCTGCGCTCGCACCGATTGCGGCTGCGGCGCGCCACACCCGAGGAGACCCGCTGGCTGCACCGGGCACTCAGCGAAGCAAGCGCCGCCTTCCGAACGCGGGTACAGCTCGACGACGACGGAACCCTGAGTATCACCGGTTGAACGCCCCGTCCGAGCGCCCCGTCCGAGCGCTCCGGCGACGCCGCCTGGTTCGACGTCGGCCGCGGGGTGATCCCCCATGCACTCGATCGGGTAACGCACAGTATCGTCGACGGGCTGTTGCGACCCGGTGACCCCGGCGTGACCCCGGATGAGGTGACCGGGCAGGTGCTGCGGCGACGACCACGCTGAGCACTGTGCTGACGACAAGGAAGGTCAAGGAGCCGTTGTATGGCACATGAGGTCCGCGAACAATGGGCCACGCGCGCGGGGTTCCTCCTCGCCGCGATCGGATCCGCCATCGGTCTGGGTAATATCTGGCGATTCCCCTATATCGCCTATGACAGTGGCGGGGGCGCCTTTCTCGTTCCCTACCTGGTGGCGCTGCTGACCGCGGGGATCCCGCTACTCATCCTGGAGTACACGCTCGGCAACAAGTACCGCGGCTCTCCCCCGATCGCGTTCCTCCGGATGTCCCGGCCCACCCAGGTGCTGGGCTGGTGGCAGCTGGCCATCTGCTTCGTGATCGCCACCTACTACGCGGTGATCATCGCCTGGGCGGTGCGCTTCACCGGGTTCTCCTTCCAGCAGCAGTGGGGTGACGACCCGGAGGCGTTCCTGATGGGGGACTTCCTCCAGCGCGCCGAGGAGCCCGGGCTGATGCCGGACTACGTCGCCGGGGTGTTCTGGCCGCTGGTGGCCGTCTGGGTCGTCACGCTGGGCGTGCTGGCGCTCGGTGTGCGGCGCGGCATCGAGCGGGCGAACAAGATCTTCATTCCGCTGCTGGTGGTGCTGTTCGTCATCCTCGTGGGACGCGCGCTGACCCTGCCTGGCGCGGTCTCCGGACTGGACGCGCTGTTCTCCCCCGACTGGTCGGCCATCGCCGACGGTACGGTGTGGGTCGCCGCCTACGGGCAGATCTTCTTCTCGCTGTCCATCGGTTTCGGCATCATGATCACCTACGCCTCCTACCTGCGCCGCCGCACCGACCTCACCGGATCGGCGCTGGTGGCGGGCTTCGCGAACAGTTCCTTCGAGCTGCTGGCGGGTATCGGCGTGTTCGCCACGCTGGGCTTCATGGCTTTTACTGCCGGGATCGCGCTGGACGAGGTCGCCACCGACGGCATCGGCCTGGCCTTCGTGGCCTTCCCGGAGATCATCTCCAACATGCCAGCGGGTTCGCTGTTCGGTGTGCTGTTCTTCGGCGCGCTCGTGGTGGCCGGGCTGTCCTCACTGATCAGCATCGTGCAGGTGGTCATCGCCGGGGTGCGGGACCGTACCGGTATGGGCAGGGTGCCTGCCGTGCTGTGTGTCGGCGGGGCCACCGCCCTTGCCTCGGTGGTGCTGTTCCCGACCACCAACGGGCTGTACCTGCTGGATGCCGCCGACCGCTTCATCAACCAGTACGGCATCGCGCTGGCGGGACTCATCGTGGTCGTCGTGGTGTCCTGGGTGCTGCGGAAGCTCCCCGCACTGCAGCACCACGCCGATGCGTCCTCCGCTGTACGCCTCGGCTGGTGGTGGCGCCTCGCGCTCGGGGTGATCACCCCGATCGTACTGGGCTGGATGATGTGGGACAGCCTGCGCACGGAGCTTGCCGAGAACTACGAGGGATACCCGACCTGGTTCCTGCTCGTCGCCGGGTGGGGCGTGGCCATCGGCGCCATTGTCGTCGGCGTGATCCTGTCGTTGCTGCCGTGGAAGCGCGGCGGCGATAACGGCACCACCAGCGGCGCCGCCACCGACGAGAAGTCGAAAGCGAGTAACTGATGTCGATCGACGCCATCATCATGTTCATCGTCGCGATCGCCCTGATCTGGGGTGGTCTCGCGATGGCCATCATCAAACTGCGCCAGCACACCGATCCCCCGGCCGATCCCGACGACCCGGATGGCGCCGCGGGCTCGGAGAACCCCGGCGGTTCCCGAGGCTGACACGCGGGCGGCGGGCGAGCCGAAGGACTCCTCGGATACTGGATATGTACCGAAGGAGTCCTTCGGCTCGCCCACCCCTGCCGGTCAGCCAGCGAGCTTGGCCAGCAGCTCGTAGGAGCGGCGGCGGTCGGCGTGGTCATACACCATGGTCGTCACCATGAGCTCGTCGGCGCCGGTGTCGGCAAGCAACGAATCCAGCTTCGCCCTGACCGTGTCCTGGCTACCGATGAAGCCGGTGTCCAGGCGTTTGTCCACGTACTCCTTGGCTGCCGCGCTCGCGGCCATACCGCTGGCTGCCTTCGGGCTCGGCAACGGGATCGGCCGGCCCCGCCGCAGGCTCAGGTGACCCACCAGGCTCGGCAGCGCCAGCTCGCGAGCGCGTTCGTCGGTGTCGGCGCAGACCACCGAAACCCCGAGCATCACGTGCGGCCGCTCGCACGCGCTCGATGGGCGGAACGCGTCCCGGTAGGCGCGCAGTGCGGGCTCGGTATTCCTGGCGCTGAAGTGGTGCGCGAAGGCGAACGGCAGGCCCAGCCTGCCCGCCAGCGTGGCGCTGAAATCGCTGGATCCCAGCAGCCACACCGGCGGTTCGTTGCCGGGGGCGGTCACCGCGTTGACCGCCCTGCCGGGATCCGGCCGGAAATACGCCGTGAGCTCGTTGAGCTGTTGCGGGAAGTCGTCGGCGCCGCGGGTGCCGCGCACAGCCATGGCCGTCCGAGGGTCGGTCCCCGGTGCGCGCCCGATCCCCAGGTCGATCCGGCCCGGATGCAGCGCCTCCAACGTGCCGAACTGCTCGGCGACGATCAGTGGGGCGTGGTTCGGCAGCATGACGCCGCCGGAGCCGACCCTGATCCGTTCCGTCGCGGCTGCCACCTCCGCGATCAGCACCGGCGTCGCGGTGCTGGCGATGCCAGGTAGGTTGTAGTGCTCCGCGACCCAGTACCGGTGGAAGCCGAGGGCGTCGGTGTGACGCGCGAGGTCCAGCGTGTTCCGCAGCGATTGCCGTGCGCTGCCGTCCTCGGTGACCGGCGCCAGGTCGAGCACGGACAGCGGTACGTCGGAAAGTCCAGTCACATCCGGGTGCAACGTCGAGCGCGGAGCACCCGCTTCCCGCGCCCGCCGGATCGTGGCGATCTTCACCGCGACCCGGCGGCACGGCCCACGCCACCGGTGACCCACCCCGAGCGCGCGACGCGGCGTTGACAGGCCGTTACGATCGAAGCCATCGAGGCACAATCCCGGCAAGGACATCCGATGCCCGACGATCAGCTGGAGGCCCACCTCCAGCGGCTCGGGCTGGAACACCGCGTCGTCGAGCTCTACACGCGGTTGCTGCAGCTCGGGCCTGCCGACCACCAGCAGCTGGCCGAGGCGTTGGGGACGCCGGTGGCCGAGGTCCAGGAGCGGCTCGGGCTGCTGCACGACATCGGCCTGGTCACCGACACCGGATCGGACGGTGGTCAAGCCGCCCCCGTGGACCCCACGGCAGGCTTGCAGCGGCTCGCCCGTGCCCGCGAATCCGAGCTCCGCGCGGCCGAGGTCGCGGCGGTGAACGCTTACCGTTCGTTCAAGCGCTCGGTCTGGCAACACAACACCCCGGACGATCTCGTGGAGGTCATCACCGCCCCGCACGTGGCCAACCGGGTCGAGCTCGAGGAACGCGCCGCCGAGCGGGAGGTGCTGCGGTTCGACTCGCCCCCCTATTCCACGCCCTCCGGGCCGAACGAGGTCGAGGTGGCCAACCTCCGTCGTGGTGTGACCTACCGGGTGGTGTACGCCCGCGCCGCGGTGTGGCAGCCGGACTACTACTCGTCGAACATCCAGCCGTGCATCTCGGCGGGTGAACAGGCACGGGTGCTGCCGAGCGTGCCGGTCAAGCTCAGCATCTACGACGGCAGGCTCGCGATGGTCTCGCTGTCCGAGACCGGGGCCGACCTCAACCGGTCCATGCTGCTGGTGCGGCAGTCCAGCCTGCTCGACGCGTTGCACGGGCTGTTCGAGACATCGTGGCGCGCGGCACTACCGATGCATCTGGGCAGCAAGGAGCCGTCCACCCTCCGGCCGATCGAGCGGCGGATCATCGAACTGCTCGCCAGCGGCATCACCGACGCCGGCATCGCCGAGATCCTCGGCATCAGCCGAAGGACGCTCTCCCGCCACATCGAGAGCCTCACCACCCGGGCAGGGGTGGTCAGCCGGTTCCAGCTCGCGGTCTACGCCTGCCGCCACGGGTGGATCTGATCGATCACCGCACGGTGGGTGGTCGATAGGGTGAGGCCATGTCTCGCCTGACCCGAGCGGAAAGCCAAGCACGGACCCGTGAGCAACTCGTCGCTACCGCGAAGGAGTTGTTCCTCGCCGAGGGGTACTGGGCCACGTCCCTGGAGAAAGTCGCCGAAGCCGCTGGCTACTCCAAGGGCGCGGTGTACTCGAACTTCCGGAACAAGGACGAGCTCTGCCTCGCGGTGCTCGATGCGATCCACGCCGAACAGGCGTCGCGGATCGGGCGTGCGATCGCGGGCAAGCACACCCTGGAAGATCTGCTCGACGGGTTCGAGCGGTGGGCCGAGGAAACCATCGGCGACCAGCGCTGGACCGCGCTGGAAGTGGAGTTCGCCACCAACGTCCGCCGGGACGAGCGGCTCCGCGACGAGCTCGCACGCCGCGATCTGGCCATCCGCGAAGGGTTGGCGGAGCTCATCACGTCCTCCCTCGAGGAGTTCGACGTCGAGCTGCCGATGCCCGCCGACGACGTGGCGACCGCGCTGCTGAGCCTCGGTATCGGTCTCGGGGTGCAGCGCGCCATCGATCCCGGCATACCGGTGCGGGTGCTGACCAACACCATGCGTGCCATGCTCGGGCTGCCGCAACGGTGAGCCGCGCGGCGGGCGGGCGTCTCGGCGCGCGCCGGTAGTCAGCCGGTGTCGGCGACGGCCGCGCTCAAGGCGGGTTCGATCAGCGCGCTCCACTGCTTGGCGATCTTGCGCCGCCGTGCCGAGTCGTCACTGAGCAGGTTCGCCAGTCCGAGGCCGCGCGCCAGGTCCAGGGTGGCTTGCACAGTCTCCCGCACCCCGGGAACGGTCTCGTCAACGCCGAACAACGCCACCGCCGTCCGGTGCGCTTCCCTACCCACCTGCGCTTCCAGCGGGCGTACCAGCGCGCCCAGCTGCTGGTCGGTGGACGCGGCGACCCACAGGTGCAGCGCCGCCCGGAACGTCGGTCCCGTGTAGAGGTCCAGCAGCATCTCCACCACCACCTCGGTGCGCAGCGGCCCGGCGGGCAGCGAGGACGCCTTGTCAGCCAGCTCGCTGACCTGTACCTCGGAGATATGCTGCACGGCCGCGCTGACCAGATCCTCCCGCGTCGGGAAGTGGTGTTGCGCCGCACCCCGGGACACGCCAGCGCGCTCGGCGACGACCGCGACGGTGGTCCGCGTCCACCCCAGCTCGGGCAGGCAGGATGCCGCCGCTTCCAGCAGCCTGCGGCGGGTCGTCCTGCTGCGCTCCTGCTGCGGTCTGCGCACCGCCTGCGGGTCGCTGACGCTCATGACGCCGGTTCCACCCAGAAGTCCAGTTGCAGGTCCTCCTCCCGCTCGGCGAGCCGGTAGCGGGAGAAGTCCGTGACGCCTTCGGCCGCGAGTACCTCGTCGTCGATGAAGAACCGGCCGGTGACCTCGGTGCTGGGCTTGGTCAGCACCGCGTGGGCGGCGTCGGCCATGATCTCCGGGGAGCGGGACTGGGAGGCCAGCTCGGCACCGACCACGTTACGAATCGCGGCGGTGTCGATCGTGGTACGGGGCCACAGCGAGTTCGCCGCGATCCCGTCGGCGCGCAGCTCCTCCGACAATCCGAGCGTGACGAGGCTCATGCCGTACTTGGCGATGGTGTAGGCGGTGCCCACCGTGCCGAACCATTTCGGGTCGAGGCTGATGGGCGGGGACAACGTCAACACGTGCGGGTTGGCGGCCTGGCGCAGGTACGGAATGCAGGACTGCGACAGCAGGAACGAGCCACGGGTGTTGATGTCCTGCATCAGGTCGTAGCGCTTCATGCCGATGTGCTCGGTGGCGGTGAGATCGATGGCGCTGGCGTTGTTGACCACGATGTCGATACCGCCGAACCGTTCCACGACCTGCGCCACCGCCGAGCGCACCGCCTCGTCGTCACGGATGTCGCCCACGATCGGCAACGCCTGCCCGCCTGCCTGCTCCACTTTCTCGGCCGCGGTGAAGATCGTGCCAGGGAGTTTCGGGTGGGGTTCGGCCGTCTTGGCGATCATCGCGACGTTCGCGCCGTCCGCGGCGGCACGCAGCGCGATGGCCTCGCCGATCCCCCTGCTTCCACCGGACATGATCAGTGTCCGTCCTGCGAGCCCGCTCATCACCTTCGCCCTTTCGTGTCGACGCTTGTCTCCCTCGTCGACCGGTTCCTGCCTGCGCAGGAGCGGTCAGTAAGACTTGGGCAGGCCGAGGCTGTGCTGCGCGACGAAGTTCAACACCATCTCGCGGCTGACGGGAGCGATCCGGCCGACCCGTGTCGCAGCGATCATCGCACCCAGCCCGTACTCCCTCGCCAGCCCGTTCCCGCCGTGGGTCTGCACCGCCTGATCGACCGAGCGCACCGCCGCTTCGGCGGCGGCGTACTTCGCCATGTTGGCGGCCTCGCCCGCTCCCATATCATCCCCAGCGTCGTACAGCGCGGCGGCCTTCTGGGTCATCAGCTTGGCCAGCTCGATCTCGATCTTGATCTCCGCGAGCGGGTGCGCGATGCCCTGGTGTGCCCCGATCGGGGTCCCCCATACCTCGCGCTGCTGGGCGTAGGCGGTGGCCCGGTCCAGCGCGAGCCTGGCGATCCCCAGCGAGAACGCGGCTCCCATGATCCGTTCCGGGTTCAACCCGGCGAACAGCTGGGCGATGGCGGCGTCCTCCGAGCCAACCAGCGCGTTGGCAGGCAGCGAGATCTCGTCGAAGAACAGGCTGAACTGCTTGTCCGCCGACACCAGATCCATCTCGATCGGTTTGGCTTCCAGCCCGGGGCTGTCGGTGGGCACGATGAACAGCGCCGGCTTGAGCTTGCCGGTCCGCGCATCCGTGGTCCGCGCCACCACCAGCACCGCGTCGGCCTCGTCCACCCCGGAGATGAACACCTTCTGGCCGGACAGCACCCAGCGGTCGGTCTCCCGGCGTGCGGTGGTCGTGATGTTGTGCGCGTTCGACCCCGCGTCCGGCTCGGTGATGGCGAACGCCATCCGGACCTCACCGGTGGCGAAACCGGGCAGCCAGGTGTTGCGCTGCGCATCTGTGCCGAACCGCGAGATCACCGTGGCGCAGATCGCGGGCGAGACCACCATCAGCAACATGGGTGTGCCCGCGGCGCAGAACTCCTCGCATACCGCGGCGAGGTCGCCGATGCCGCCCCCGCCGCCGCCGTATTCCTCCGGTACGGCGACCCCCATGTAACCGAGCTCGCCCGCGGCGTTCCACAACTCGTTGGTGTGCCCCCCGCTGCGTGCCTTGCCCAGGTAGTACTCGTGACCGTAGGAGCGTCCCAGCTCCGACACCGCCTGGCGCAGCGCCACCCGCTCCTCCGGTTCGGTGAAGAGCGGTCCCGCGCTCATGGCTGTACTCATGTCTCGCTCGCCTCCTCGTTCCCGGCGTTGCCGGCACTGCTTGCGTTGCCTGCCATGTCTCGGCTCTCGCCGCCCGCACCATCTGCGCCGCTCGCGCTCGCTGCCTCATCAGGCGGCCGGACCACGGCGAGCACCGCGCCGAGATCGACCTGATCGCCCGTTGACACGTTGAGTTCGGACACCACGCCGTCGGTGGGTGCGGTGATCTGATGTTCCATCTTCATCGCCTCCAGCCACAGCACCGGCTGGCCGGCCTCGACCCGGTCGCCCGTGGCCACGGCCACCCGCAACACCGCTCCCGGCATGGGGGCCAGCATCGATCCCTCGCTGACCGCGGCCTCCGGGTCGGCGAATCGCGGCATCCTGCGCAGCGTCACCGGACCGAACGGCGAGTCGACACACACCGCCTCGCCGTAACGGGCGACCTCGAACACCCGCCGCACCCCGTCGACGACCAGGGTGACCCGGTCCCCGCGAGCCTCGACGAGCTCGATGCCGGGATAGCCCTCGGCGTGCAGGCCGGTACGCGTCATCCGGTAGGCGATCTCGTAGGTGGGCTCCCCGTCGCCGTGACCGTGGTAGCTGGTGTAGCTCTTGTACTGTGGCTGCGAAGGCAGGTTGCGCCAGCCGCTGGGCAGCCCGGACAGCACCGCGGCGCCGTCCCTGTTGTGCCGTGCCTCCGCCAGCGCCGCGGCCAGCGCCGACAGCCGGTGCGCCCGCTCGCCTGCCAGCGGTGTCGCCAGTGTGAACAACCCGTGGCGGGAGAAGAAGGACGTGTCGGTCTCGCCTGCGAGGAACGCGGGATGCCGCAGCACGTTCACCAGCACATCCCGGTTGGTCGCCACGCCGTGGAGGGTGGCGCCGCTCAACGAGGCGGCGAGCATGCGCGCCGCCTCGGCCCGCGTCGGTGCCCACGCGATGACCTTGGCCAGCATCGGGTCGTACTGCACACCCACCGTCGACCCGCTGTCCACACCGGAATCGACACGCACCCCGTAAGCGCGCGGGACGGTGAATTCGGCGACCGACCGGCCGAAGCCGAAGCGGTGCACCGTACCGCTCTGCGGCTGCCACTCCGCTTCACCACCCGAGTCGACCACGGTCTCGGCGTACAGCCGGACCTCGATCGCGTGCCCTCGTGGCCGATGCTGCCGCGCGGGCGGGTCGGGCAACGGGTGCCCCTCTGCGATGCGGACCTGCTCGGCGACCAGGTCGATCCCGGTGGTGCACTCGGTGACCGGGTGCTCGACCTGCAGGCGCGTGTTCATCTCGAGGAAGAAGAACTCCCCGTCGTCGGTGGCGAGGAACTCCACGGTCCCGGCCCCCCGGTAGTCGATCGCCTTGGCTGCCTTGCTCGCGGCGTCGAACAGCTCGGCGCGCATGGTCTCGTCGACCAGCGGTGACGGCGCTTCCTCCACGACCTTCTGGTGCCTGCGCTGGATCGAGCATTCCCGCTCGCCGACCGGCCACACCGCACCGTGCTCGTCGGCGAGGATCTGCACCTCGATGTGGCGTCCTGTGGCCACGTAGCGTTCGCAGAACACGGTCGCGTCACCGAAGGCGGATCCGGCCTCGGCCTCGGCTCCCGCCAGCGCTTCGGCGAGCTGGTCGAGCCGGTGCACCACCCGCATGCCGCGGCCGCCGCCGCCCGCGGAGGCCTTCACCAGCACCGGCAGCTCGGCCTCGGTCACCTCATCGGGATCGAGCTCGGCCAGCACGGGCACCCCGGCCTCGGCCATGATCCGCTTGGACTCCACCTTGGACCCCATCGCCTCGATGGCGGCGGGCGGCGGCCCGATCCAGGTCAGCCCGGCGTCGGCCACGGCGCGGGCGAACTCGGCGTTCTCCGACAGGAAGCCGTAGCCGGGGTGAACGGCGTCGGCTCCGCCCGCGCGGGCGGCCTCGATCAGCAGATCGTGGCGCAGGTAGGTCTCCGAGGGAGCCTGCCCCGCCAACCGTACGGCCGCGTCGGCCTCGTCCACGTGCGGCGAGTCCGCGTCGGCGTCCGAGTACACCGCGACCGTCGAGATCCCCAGCGCGCGGCAGGTGGCGAACACGCGGCGCGCGATCTCGCTCCGGTTGGCCACGAGCACGTTGGTGATCTGGTTGACCGTCCCGGCAGGTGGTTGGCTGCTCATAGCGTCCGTCCTCGCAGTGTCAGCGGGCACATCGTGTCCGTCCGCGCGCCCGATCCCGTCGACAGTTCGTCTCCTCGACCAGCCTCGACCAGCCTCGACCAGCACAGCCCGTCACATCCGGAAGACGCCGAAGCGATCGGTGCCACGTACTTCGGCGTTGTGAATCGCCGAGAGGCTCAACCCGAGAACCGTCCTGGTGTCCCTCGGGTCGATGATGCCGTCGTCGTAGAGCATCCCGGACAGGAACATCGGCAGCGACTCGGCCTCGATCTGCTCTTCCACCATCTGCCGCATCGCCGCGTCGCCTTCCTCGTCGTAATGCTGACCGCGGCTCGCCGCGGCCTCCCTGGCCACGATGGACAGCACGCCCGCCAACTGCTGCGGCCCCATCACCGCTGACTTGGCGCTTGGCCAGGCGAACAGGAACCGGGGGTCGTACGACCGGCCGCACATGCCGTAGTGACCCGCGCCGTAGGAGGCGCCCATCAACACCGACAGGTGCGGCACCGTGGAGTTGGACACCGCGTTGATCATCATCGCGCCGTGCTTGATGATGCCCATCTGCTCGTATTCCTTGCCGACCATGTACCCGGTGGTGTTGTGCAGGAACACCAGGGGCGTGTCGCTCTGGTTGGCGAGCTGGATGAACTGGGTGGCCTTCTGGGACTCCTCGCTGAACAGCACACCGCGCGCGTTGGCCAGGATGCCCACCGGGTAGCCGTGGATGTCGGCCCATCCGGTGACGAGGCTGTTGCCGTACAGCGGTTTGAACTCGTCGAAGTCGGACCCGTCGACCACCCGCGCGATGACCTCGCGGGGGTCGAACGGGATCCGCAGGTCGGTCGGCACGATGCCGAGCAGGTCCTCGCTGTCGTAGCGGGGCTCGGCGTAGTCGCCGCGCGGCCGGGGTCCCAGCTTGTGCCAGTTGATACGGCGGATGATGCCGCGGCCGAGCCGGATCGCGTCGGCCTCATCCACCGCGAGGAAGTCGGCAAGCCCCGAGGAGCGGGCGTGCATGTCGGCACCGCCGAGCGACTCGTCGTCCGATTCCTCCCCTGTGGCCATTTTCACCAGCGGCGGACCACCGAGGAACACCTTGGCTCGTTCGGCGACCATCACCACGTAGTCGGACATGCCGGGCAGGTAGGCCCCTCCCGCGGTGGAGTTGCCGAACACCAGCGACACCGTGGGCACCCGCGCGGCCGAGGAGCGGGTGAGGTTGTAGAACGTCCGCCCGCCGGGGATGAAGATCTCCTTCTGGGCGGGCAGGTCCGCGCCCGCGGACTCGACGAGGTTGATCGCCGGGAGGCGATTCTTCTCGGCGATCTCGGCCGCGCGCAGGCTCTTGCGCAATCCCCACGGGTTCGTGGCACCGCCCTTGACCGTCGGGTCGTTGGCGATGATCATGCACTCGACGCCCTCGACGACGCCGATGCCGGTCACCACGCTCGCCCCGACCTGATAGTCGGAACCCCACCCAGCCAGCGGCGACAGTTCGAGGAACGGCGAGTCCTCGTCAAGCAGCAGCTCGATGCGTTCCCTGGCGAGCATCTTGCCGCGTTCCCGGTGCCGGGTGGTGTACTTCGGGCCACCGCCCTCAACGGCCTTGCCCTGCTCGGTCTCCAACTCACCGAGCTTGTCGAGCATCGCGTCCCGGTTGACGACGAAGTCCTCGGCCGTCGTGTCCACTGTCGATGTCAGTACGGTCATGCCGTGAATCCCAACTGCCGCGCGGCCAGTGAGGTCATGATCTCGTTGGTGCCCCCGCCGATACCGAGGATGCGCATGTCGCGGTACTGCCGCTCCACCTCGGCTTCCCGCATGTACCCGAGGCCGCCGTGCAGCTGCACCGCCTCGTTGACCACCCACTCCCCGGCCTCGACCGCGGTGTTCTTGGCAAACGCCACCCGGGCCAGCACGTCCTCCCCCGCGACGTGCCGGATCGCGATATCACGCGTGTAGCTGCGCGCCACGTCGATCCGCCGTGCCATCTCGGTGAGCTTGTGCTGCACCAGCTGCCGGAAGATGAGCGGGCGACCGAAGGTGTCCCGCTTGCGGCACCAGTCCACGGTGAGGTCGAGCGCGCGTTGCGCGGCCGCGTAGGCCTGAACCGCGAGGCTGAGTCGCTCCTCGACGAAGTGCTGCGCGATCTGGATGAAGCCGGTGTTCTCCTCACCCACCAGGTTCGCGACGGGCACGCGACAGTCGGAGAACGCCAGCTCCGCGGTATCGGAGCACTGCCACCCCATCTTGTCCAGCTTGCGTGACACCGAGAACCCTGGGGTGTCCCGCTCGATCACCAGCAGCGAGATGCCGTGCGCGCCCGGCCGCCCGGTCCGCACGGCCGTGGTGACGAAATCGGCCCGGGCTCCCGAGGTGATGAACGTCTTGGCGCCGTTGACCACGAACTCGTCCCCGTCGCGCTCGGCCGTGGTGCGCAGTCCCGCCACATCGGACCCGCCGTCCGGTTCGGTAATGGCCAGCGCGCCGATGGCCTCACCTGCCAGGGTCGGCCGGACCCAGCGATCGATCTGCCGGGCATCGCCGGCCGAGGCGATGTGCGGCAGCGCGATGCCGTGGGTGAACAGCGAGGCGATCAGCCCGCCAGAGGCACCCGCGTAGAGCATCTCCTCGGCGACCACCAACGCGTCGATGGCATCACCACCGCCTCCGCCGACGTCCTCAGGAAACGCCACCCCGAGCAGGCCTGCCTCGCCCGCCTTGCGGTGCAGCGCCCGCGGTAGCTCCCCGGCACGTTCCCAGCTGTCGAGTTCCGGCAGGATCTCGCGCTCGGTGAACCGGCGAACCGTCTCGCGGAGCGCGCGGCGTTCCTGGCTGTCGAAAGTGGTCACAGCAGCTCCTCGGGGACATCCACGTACCGGGCGCGCAACCACTCGCCCAGTGCCTTGGCCTGCGGGTCGAAGCGAGCCTGCGAGGCGACCCCGTCGCCGAGCAGGCCGGAGATCACGAAGTTCACCGCGTACAGGTTCGGCAACGCGTACCGGCGCACCTCCAGGTCCGCGGTCTCCGGCAACAGTCGCCGGAGCTCGTCGACCGTGAGGGTGTGCGCCAGCCAGCGCCACGCGGGCTCCGAGCGCACCCAGACGCCGAGGTTCGCGTCGCCGCCCTTGTCGCCGCTGCGAGCCGCGGCGATGCGCCCCAGCGGCACGCGGCGGGTGGGCCCACCCGCCGAAAGCGGCAGGGTCTCCGGCAGGGCGGTGTCTTCGGATGTGCCCGCGGTGGAATCCTCCGCAGCCGTGCTCGGTGAGCTCACCGCGGAGATGTCCACCCGGGAACCGTCCGGCAGCACGGCCACGTGCGGCACCTCGGTGGCGTCGACGAAGGCCGCGCCGTACACACCGTACGGTGAGGCCTCGGACGGTGGTGCCGTCACGTGGAAGCCCGGGTAGCTGGCCAGTGCCAGCTCGATCGCCGCACCGGTGAAGGCACGGCCGACCACCTGCGCGTCCGGGTCGCTGGCCACGCAGTGCAGCAGCGCGCTAGCTTCCTCCTCGGTCGCGGCGTCGGCGGTATCAGTCCTGGCCAGTGACCAACGCAGCTGTGCGGGCTCGGTGGGCAGGTTGGCGGTCAGCTGGCGCCGCACCAGCGCGGCTTTCTCCTCGATGTCGAGGCCGGTCAGCACGAACGTGATCTCATTGCGGTAGCCCGCGAGGGAGTTCAGGCACACCTTGAGCTCGCCGGGAGGGGCCTGACCACGAACGCCACTGATCCCCACCCGATCGCCCGCGTGTTGGGTGAGTTCGATCGTGTCGAACCGTGCCGTGACATCCGGCCCCTGGTAGCAGGGCCCCGCGATCTCGTAGAGCAGCTGCGCGGTAACGGTGTCGACCGTGACCGCCCCACCGGTGCCGGGATGCTTGGTGATCACGCTGGACCCGTCCGCGTGGATCTCCGCGATCGGAAAGCCCGGCCGGTCCATCACCCCGTGGCCGGTGAGCTCGGTGAAGAACGCGAAGTTGCCACCGGTGGCCTGCGCGCCGCACTCGATCACGTGACCGGCGACCACCGCGCCCGCCAGCGCGTCGTAGTCCGACGCTTGCCATCCGAACCGCGCCGCCGCGGGCCCGACCACCAGCGACGCGTCGGTGACACGTCCGGTCACCACGACATCTGCGCCCGCGCGCACGGCCTCGGCGATCCCCCACGCGCCCAGGTAGGCGTTCGCGGTGAGCGGTTCCAGCTCGCGACCATCCCTGGTGCGTGTCACCAGCCCGAGCTCGCTCGACCGGTCACGCAGGTCGTCGCCTGCGACATGGGCCACCGACACCGGAACCTCGAGCTCGGCAGCCAGTTCCCGTACCGCCTCGGCGAGCCCGGCGGGATTCAACCCACCGGCGTTGGCGACGATCGTCACGCCGTGGCGCTTGGCCAGCGCCAGGTTCTCGCGCAGCTGCCGCAGGAAGGTCTTCGCGTAGCCGCGGGAGGGATCCTTCAGCAGGTCCCTGCCGAGGATGAGCATGGTCAGCTCGGCCAGGTAGTCGCCGGTGAGCACATCCAGCTCACCGCCGGTGAGCATCTCGTGCATCGCGCTGAACCGGTCACCGTAGAAGCCGGAGGCGTTCCCGATCCTGATCATCAGAACTGGCCCGCCTTCCGACCCTGGCCCGGTGGTCCGGCGAACGCCTGCGCGATGGTCAGCCACCGCGCGGCCTCGGCTCCACGCGCCGTGACGTCGGTGTCGTCCGGGTGCCTGCGCTGGGTCACCAGTAGGCAGAATCCGAGAGCGCTACCGGTCACCCGCTGCTCGGCGCTGTCAGGGCCCCAGGTCCACAGGTCACCGTCCGGGGCGGCGAGCTCGACCCGGAACGGCTCGTGCGGTGGCGTCAGCCCGTGCGCGTGGAACGCGAAGTCCCGGGTGCGCACGCCGATGTGCGCGACGTGCCGCAGTCGCGCGGTGGGTTCCCGTTCGATACCGAGCGCGTCGGCCACATCCTGGCCGTGCGCCCACGTCTCCATGATCCGAGCGGTGGCCATCGACGCGGGCCGCATCGGCGGCCCGAACCACGGAACCTTCTCGTCACCACTCCTGCCGGCCAGCGCCTCGCAGAGCCTGCCACGCCGATCCCGCCAGTGTTCCAGCAGCTCCCCCGGCGCGCGGCGCGCGACATGCGCGGCCGCGGCGTCGACGAAACCCTCGGGATCCGCGGCTGCTTCGGCCAGCCGTTCCTGGAACGCCTCGGGGTCGGTGACGGCGAGATGGGCCACGTCGTCGGTCCACGCGAGGTGTGCGATCTGATGGGCGATCGTCCAGCCCGGTGCCGGTGTGTCGCGGGCCCACTCCCCTGCGGGCAGGCCCGCGACACACGCGTCCAGCTCCTCGCCCTCGGCGTCCAGGTCGGCGAGCACGCTCGCCACATCCACCATGCGCGCCTCCTCCGGTATGGCAGCCAGCATGGCACCGCCGCCCAAAAAAAGCAAGCATGAGTGATTGTTTCGTCGAGCCTGCTGCCACACCCGTCAGAAGGAATACTCTTGACCGATTGCCAACAACTCGGGACAGTGAACGTACAGCCACGCCGGGGACAGCCCCGGCAGCCATGGAGGTGACGTTATGGCACGGCCACTGACAGCGGTCACCGACGCGGTACGCGAGCGAGTACCTCCGCTGACCGCCCTTCCCCTCCCTCGTGGCATCGACCAGCGCCTACTGGCCTCGAACGGGACGATCACGCCACTCGCTGAGCCCCCGGCGGGCAGCGGTCTCCAACCGGTCCCCGGGGATTTCGGGGCACCGATGGTTGGGCACAGCCTGCGCCTCATGCGCTACGGGTTCGACTTCGGAATGCGCCGTTACGAGCGTTACGGCCCGGTCTCCTGGATGGGGGTGCTCGGCACGCGCATGGTCGCGTTGGCAGGACCGGAGGCCACCCAGGTGGCCCTGGTGAACCGGGACAAGGTGTTCTCCCAGGAAGGGTGGCACTTTTTCATCGACCGGTTCTTCCACCGCGGCCTGATGCTGCTGGACTTCGGTGAGCACCTCGCGCACCGCCGCATCATGCAGCAGGCGTTCACCAGGGACCGGCTGGCCACCTACGCCGATCAGATGGCTCCCGTGCTGCGCCAGGGTATCGCGGGATGGCCGCAGGACAAGCGATTTCGCCTGTACTGGGCGCTGAAGCAGCTCACCCTCGACGTCGCGGGCCGGGTGTTCACCGGCATGCCACCAGGAGCCAAGGCCGATGCCCTCAACCGGGCGTTCGTGGATACCGTTCGAGCTGGCACCGCAGTGATCAGGCGACCCGTACCCGGTGGCCGTTGGTCGGCCGGGCTGAACGGCAGGAAGGTGCTGGAGAGCTTTTTCGCGGAGAACCTGCCAGCCAAACGGACGAGGCCGGGCGACGACCTGTTCTCGGCGTTGTGTCACGCCACCGATGACGACGGGGAGCGGTTCAGCGACGAGGACATCATCAACCACATGATCTTTCTGATGATGGCGGCCCACGACACCAGCACCATCACCGCGACCGCCGCCGCCTACTATCTCGGTAAGCATCCCGAGTGGCAGGAGCGCGCACGGGCCGAGTCACGGGAACTCGGCGACGAGCCGCCTGATCTGGCCGCGCTCGAATCGCTGACCACACTGGATCTGGTCATCAAGGAATCGCTCCGGATGGTGGCTCCGGTGCCGAGCCTGTTGCGCAAGACCGTGGCGGACACCTCGGTGCTTGGCCACTACATCCCGGAAGGTACGCTCGTCGGGGTCTCCCCCATGATCAATCACTTCGTTCCCGAGTGTTGGACTGATCCGTTCCGTTTCGATCCCGAACGCTTCGCGCCGCACCGGATGGAGGACAGGTCGCACCGGTTCGCGTGGATCCCCTTCGGCGGAGGTGCTCATAAATGCATAGGCATGCATTTCGGCACCATCGAGGTCAAAGCCATTCTGCACGAGATGCTCAAGCGTTACGCATGGTCATTGCCTGCCGATTATCACGTCCATTGGGACTACGTCGCGTTGCCTGTTCCTGTGGACGGTCTTCCGGTCCGGTTACGGTCAGCGACGGCAACGCGTACCACCTGATCCGGGCAGCACCCGTTCACCTGCGCCTTTTTCGCTCAATGGCTCGCACCGTGTCGTCGCCGCTGATAACGTTATGTGCCCCATACGCCACAGGCATCACTCGTTTGGCCGGTAGACATACCCACCTGTTCGTGGTCGGTTAGCAGAGTCTTCATGACACGACCGCCCTCGGCATGCCTGACCCGGCGCCAGCGCCGTGCGCAGCGACGCTAGTAAGCTCGCCGACTCGTGACCGGAGAGGTGAAACTGTGAGCGACCATAGTGATTCGCCCGAAATGGCCGAATTCACACGACGATGGTCGGATGCCCTCGCACAGACAGAGGGTGTGACGCTTGACACCGGGGAACTCGAACGGTGGATCCGGGAGATCGCGGTGACGGCCCGCGAGGATCTGCAACACGCCCGCGCCGCAGCGGTGGAGCGATTCGCCCGGCTCTTTGAGCACGCCCCGATCGGCATCGCGCTGCTCGACGAGTGGGGAACGATCGCTGAAGCCAACTCCGCGCTCGAGCGGATGCTCGGCTGCCAACCGAACAGCCTACGTGGCACCTCTCTGCCGGAACTGGCCGCCGGCGAGCGCGACGCCAGCACACTACGGAACGGCCTCGACACCCTGCTACGCACCGCCACCCCGCAGGAGCTCACGCGCATCGACTTCCGGCACGCCGTCGACGAGCGGCACCGCACCAACGTCACCCTGATCACGCTCCCCTCGGACACGCCGGAGCGCGAGTACCCCCTGCTGCTCGTCGAGGACGTCAACTACGCGCACTCGCTCGGCGAGACGTTGTTGCACCAGAACGTGCACGACGCGCTGACCGGCTTGCCCAACGCCGCCAGCTTCGACAACCAGATGGAGGCGGCGCTGGCCGACCGGGCGCACCCGCAAGTGGCGCTGGTGCTGTTCGATCTCGACGGTTTCCGGGTCATCAACGACGGTCTCGGCTCGAACGTCGGCGACGCGCTGCTTCGTGCCGTCGCCAACAAGCTGCGTAACGCCTTCAGCCAGGCCGATGCCACCGTCGCCCGGCTCACCGGTGACGGGTTCGGTGTGCTGCTCCGCGGTGAGCTGACTCCCACCGAGGTGATGAACCAAGTCGAGGCCGCTCTCGGCGAGCTCAGCGAACCGATCTACATCGAGGGCGAGCCCGTCGGCGTGAACGCCAGCGCCGGAATCGTCTTGCAGAACACCGGGCAGGACACCGCGGCGGACCTGAAGCGCAAAGGCGAGACCACGCTGCACCGCGCCAAGGATCAAGGACGTTCCCAGTGGATCTTCTACGACGATGCGGCCGATGCCAGGGATCGGCGGCGATTCCGGATGGCCGCGTCACTGTCGGGGGCGCTGGAGAACGGCCAGTTCGAGCTCGTCTACCAGCCCACAGTCACCCTCGACGGCAGCGACGCGCTGCCGGTGGTCGACGCCGTGCTCCGGTGGCACCATCCCGAATTCGGCACGGTGACCTCCGACGAGATCCTCCCGCTGGCCGACACCACCGGCATGACGCTGCCGATCGGACGGTGGATGCTCAGCGACGCCCTCACCACCCGCGCATCCTGGGGCGCGACGCTGGACGGGCCGGTGCCCGACGTGTGCCTACGCCTTCCCGCCCGGCTGGCCATCGACGACAAGCTGGTGGGGATGGTCAAGGATCGGCTGGCCGAGCATGCGCTGGACGCGTCCACGCTACGGCTGTGCGTGGCACCGAGCACGGCGCTGGATCCGCGTGGTGAGGCGCTGGAGTCACTCGGCGTGCTCCGCGAGCTCAGCATCTGGCTCGTGCTCGAGGTGACAGCGGCCACCGATCTCGAGCTGATCCGCAAGCACCGCCTCCCCGTGGACTGCGTCATGCTCTCCGGCGGCATCGTGGACAGCGTCGACCACGACAACGGCAGCTGGCCGTCGTCGGCCAGGCACCTCGAACACCTCATCGCCAGCGCCAGCGAGCTCGGACTCATCATCGGAGCCCAAGGGGTACGCACCACCGAGCAGGCCGAACGGCTCGGTGCGCTCGGCGTGCGCGCCGCTCGGGGACCCTTCTACCTGGAGCCGAGCCCCGCCGACCGGATCGCCACGCTGCTCGCCGAGCGAGCGGGCTAGACGGCTTCACCATCCGCCTCGGTCACCGACACTCGCCCCAGACACAACACGGCGCCCCGGCCAAGCGTGGGCGAGGGCGCCGTGCGTGTGTATCGCTACTGCTCCCGCACGCTCGCGGTGAACGCGCGCCACACCGAGAACGGCACTTCCAGGGTGCCGCCGTCGCGGTCCTTCGTGTCGCGCACCCGCGCGCGGGCAGGGTCGAGCGCAAGCTCGACGCAGTTGGTCTGCCCACCGCTCCGGCTACTCTTACGCCAGATGGCGGTGTCTTGCTGTAAGCTCATTCCGCACGCTCCTTACCTGCTGAGATGGTGGCGATGAGCTCAATTGACTCGGACGGGCTCATCGCTGCCTCGCAGAGAGTATCCGCCGCGATCTTGTAACGCTCGACGGTCCTCTCGTCTGTGATCGTCGCTGACGAGCAGTAGTGCTCCAGGTGCACCACCGGCTTGCTGTCGTCAGTAAACGAGATCCACACCCATGGCCCAGTCATTGCCGCAGCGTGCGACACACCGATCGGTAGCACCTGCACCGTGACATTGTCGGCCTGGGCGAGCTTGGCAAGGTGGCGGAGCTGGCCCACCATTACGTCATCGGTACACGGCTGATACCGGAGGGCATACTCTCCGATGATGGCGTGGAACGTCACCGGAGGATCGTCGGTAAGGACATGCTGCCTGCCGAGTCGCACCATCGATCGATGGTCGGCCTCGCCGCTGGTCGCGCCGAACTCGGTGATGATCTGACGAGCGTAGGCGGGTGTCTGCATCAGGCCAGGGATGAGCATTGGCTCGACGTCGATGATCATGCTTGCGGTGCGCTCGTACTCTCGCAGTGCCGCCAACTGCTTGTCCACACCGGGAGCGACCCAGTTCGGATCTGCGGCCGCACGTGCCAGATCGAGTAGCCGATCACGCTCTTCGCCGGTGACGCCGAGGATACCGAGCACGGCCGCCGTATCCTCCGCGCTCGGAGCTAACTTGCCGTTCTCCCAGCGCGATACGTGCGTGTGCGACCGACCTAACTGTTTGCCGAGCTGTGTCGTGGTCAGCCCGGCTTCGGTGCGAGCTTGCCGGAGCTCGGCACCAAGCTGGCGAGCCCGCGGGGTGTCGGCTGTGCTGGCCATGCACAGAATCCTATTAGGTCACGGCGCGTGAGCGCCTGCTACCTGATCGGGGCATTGCATCATCTGTGCATGCACTGTGATCCTGTCCGTGCACATTGCCACCGTGTTGGTACTCATAACGTAGCGGGGAGGTCATCATGATCTGGTTCGCGCTCTGCATGCTGGGCATCTTCGCCTTGCCGCTTCTGGCGTTGCTGCCGTGGGAGCGCCTCTCGGACAGTGTGATGCGGCGGAGATGGCAGCACGATCCGTACGACCCTCGGCCGCGCATGGTGCGTTGCGGTGACGGCTACGAGCTGGATCGGGGATTGTGATGGTGGCGCTACCGACCTACGGGTGGATGCCGCAGATCCCCGAGGACATCCGGCGCCTGCCCGCGCACTGGGTCGCCCCGGGCACGCCGAAGGAACAGCTACCCCAAGGCCGAGGCTATCCATCGGCCTGTGGCCAGGCCTATTGCCTGCCGATCTACGGGTGGGACCGCCTATCCCGCATCTACGCGCACCAGGCCTGCGCCGACTGCGCCGCCCTGGCACCGTACCCGCCCCGCACCCCCCTCCGCCACGAACCCGGGAGCCTGCCATGAGCTGGTGGCACCGCGCCGACGGCACCAT
>NZ_WBXM01000012.1:5000-141020 GCF_033042135.1 Haloechinothrix sp. LS1_15
TCTCACATCGCCGGGTGGAGGTCACCGCCATCAGCACGATCTCCGAGACCCGCTCCGGGTGACGCTGCCCGTAGACAAGCGCGAGCGTGGTGCCCCAGGAACCACCGAACAGCAACCACCGTTCGATGCCGAGGTGCTCGCGCAGCAGCTCCATATCGGCCAGCAGGTGGTCGGTGGTGTTGACCGACAGGTCCGTACCCGCATCGCCCGCATACGGCACGCTACGCCCGCAACCACGCTGGTCGAACAGCACGATCCGGTAGGCGCGCGGATCGAAATACCGGCGCAGGTCCGCGGTGCAGCCCGATCCGGGCCCGCCGTGCAACACCACAGCGGGCTTGCCGTCCGGGTTCCCGCAGGCCTCCCAGTACACTCGGTTGCCATCCCCGACGTCGAGCATGCCGTAGGCGTACGGCTCGATCTCCTGGTACAGAGCAGCCATGACTCCCCCATGGTTCCACCGTCGGCGTGCGGGCATGCTGCCGTCCGGACGTGCCGCACGAGCCAACGGAGTTTACCCGATAACACCGCGATCTCGTAGCGCCGACGTGACCTATCGGGCGATCCACGCCACCAGTACGATCACCCGTGAGGCGCGCGTACGCCACACACTGCGACATCGAATCACCCCGGGAGTCGAACGTGACCAGCTTCGGGCTGCGAGGGCTGCTCGTCGTCGCCTTGCTGGTCACCTCGGCGGTGCACCTGGAGCGGTGGTTCGCGGGATACCGGGACATCCCCACCGTGATCGGCGACCGCGCCTTCCTCCTGCTCGGGCCGCTCTTCCTGGTTAACGTCGTCGTCGGCGTAGGTATCGCACTCGCGGTCGTGTTCTGGAACCATTGGCTTCCGTTGCTCGCTGCGGCGGCATTCGGCGCGGCGACACTGGGGGCGTTCCTCGCCGATCGGTTCCTCGGGGTGTTCGGCCCGCCATCCCCCCTGATGTGGCAGGCACCGGAGATCGTCGCCGCGGTGGCCGAAGTACTCTGCGTGGTCTTCGCCGTCATCCTGCTCGTCCAACGCCGCCGCATCCGGCACGGCTGGATCCGGGCATGATCGGACACGCCGCTCCGCTACTCCTCGCTCCCGCTGTCGCGGTGCGGTGCCAGCCGCTGTCGTAGCCTGCTGATCTCTTCTCGCGCCGCGTCGAGCTCGTTCTCCAGCTCAAGGATGCGCTGCGCGGAGTACAGGTTGTGCCCCTCGTCGAACAGGGCCCGCATACGACCGGCCTGGTTGAGCTGATGGCGGGAGTAGCGGCGGTGACCTCCCTCGGAACGCTCCGGGGAGACCACACCCGCGGCGTCCAGGCTACGGAGGAAGGGCTGCTCGACACCGAGCAGCTCCGCGGCCTGCCCGGTTGTGAATGCCGGGTAGTGCTCGTCATCCAGCTTCGAAAGACCCAACGGCCACCCTTCCCGTGTCGCGTCCTCGACCCCGAGGCGGCATCACCGCCACGACGTACTGTCACCTCTAGATTATCTATCACGTCAGCTTGACGCAATCTTAAGTATGCGATATAAAAAAGATGTGCTGTCTGGAACGAGCCAGGCTAAGGCGGTCTTGATCTAGCCATGAGGTGACTACACAAACAAGGTCGATCTGTGGGGAACAAACTACTTGAGCTTGTCGTTAGCAAGGTATGGCGCGAGCCGTAGTGACCAGACAGCTGGACAGTGTGAAGGAGGCGATCACCGATGCTGATGCGCACCGACCCGTTCCGTGAGTTGGACCGGCTCACCCAGCAGGTATTCGGTGGCAACGGCGGGACGTGGCAGCGTCCCGCGTCGATGCCGATGGATGCCTACCGTTCGGGTGACGAGTTCGTCGTGAAGTTCGACCTGCCCGGCGTATCGGCCGACTCCATCGACCTCGACGTCGAGCGCAACGTGCTGACCGTCAAGGCCGAGCGCGCCGCCGAGACGGACGAGCAGGCCGACGTTCAGGTCGCCGAGCGGCCCCGCGGCGTGTTCTCGCGGCAGCTGTTCCTCGGCGAGACCCTGGACACCGACAACATCAAGGCCAGCTACGACAACGGCGTGTTGACGATCCGCATCCCGGTTGCGGAGAAGGCCAAGCCGCGCAAGATCAGCATCAGCGGCGGCGACGAGGCCAAGCAGATCAACGCGTGAGGATGATCGCGGGCTGCGCGAGCCGGGACACCTACCCCACCCGCGCAGCCCGCATCGCCCGCCCCGCCTAGCGGGTTCAGCGGGTTCAGCGGGTTCAGCCGCTTCGACCACGCTGGCCGCCACCACGTCCGGCGGCCAGCGACTTAATGGCTTCCCGGATGCGGAAGTACGTGCCGCACCGACAGATGTTCTCGATCTCGTCGATATCCTCGTCATCCGGTCGCGGCTTACGTTCCAACATGGCCGCACAGGTCATGATCTGACCCGGCTGACAAAAGCCGCACTGCGGCACGTCGTTCTCCAGCCAGGCCTGCTGCACCGGGTGCAGCGAATCCCCGTCCGCGAGCCCTTCGATCGTCGTGATGTCCTGCCCCGCACAGTCCGCAGTCGGGGTGATGCAAGGCTGGAACGCCTCCCCGTTGAGATGGCTGGTGCAGGCGCGGCACACCCCCACCCCACAGCCGTACTTGGGCCCGGTCACGCCCAGCTTGTCGCGGAGGGTCCACAGCATCGGCAGATCGGCGGGCGCATCGACGGTGACGTCCTCGCCATTGACGGTGAACGAGTATTCGGGCACGAGCATGCTCCTTGCGGTGGTCGGCGAATCGGTCAGCGGGGAACGGGTTCGAAGTCCACATCGAAATTGATGGGGAAGCGGCGCGGCTTGGTCCCCGTGGCGCGCGCGTAGGCGTTGGCCACTGCCCCGGCCGCCCCCGCCACACCGAGCTC
The DNA here is from genome assembly GCF_033042135.1 of Haloechinothrix sp. LS1_15. Taxonomy (NCBI): domain Bacteria; kingdom Bacillati; phylum Actinomycetota; class Actinomycetes; order Pseudonocardiales; family Pseudonocardiaceae; genus Haloechinothrix; species Haloechinothrix sp. LS1_15. The sequence continues at coordinate 7,859 of NZ_WBXM01000012.1, forward strand.
GCCCGCACCGCCGAGATCGGTGGTGTGCGACGGCAGCACGATGACGTTCACGTCCCGAGGGAAGTGCTGTTGCCTGGTGTAGCGGAAGTCCCCGAAGCTGCTTTCCAGCGGCAGCCCATCCCGGATGTGCAAGCCCGCCTGCAGCACGGTGGCGATGCCGTCGTTGATGCCGCCGTGCATCATCGCCTCTAGCCCCTTGGGGTTGATCGGGTGGCCGACATCCACCGCGCACGTCGCGCGGTAGACCCGCGGGTTGCCAGGGTCGGTGGCATCGATCTCGACCACGAACGCACACATGGAGTTGTACTCTTCGTGGAAACCCATGCCCTGTGCGTGGCCGCTCGGCATGCGCTTGCCCCACTCGGCTGCCTCGGCGACGGTGTCGAGCACGGTCCGCTTGCGGTCGGAGCCGACGAACTGCCTGCGGAACTCGTACGGATCCTTGCCGAGCTCCGCCGCGACCTCGTCAACGATGATCTCCTCGGTAGTCCGTACCACGCTCGAGTACGGGGAACGCCAGGATCCGGTGTTGAACTTGATGTCGAGAGGTTCGTGGAGCAGCTGGTTCACCACGCCGAACTCGTACGGACAGTGCACAACGGCATGGAAGATCGACTGGGACCAGGGATAGTTCGCGAACCGCGCGCCTGCGGCTGTGATGTGCTCACCGAGCCCGTGCTCGGCACTGGCCTCGATCTGGGTCATGCGGTACTCGTAGCTGACGATCTCGTTGCCCAGCCGCGTCACCCGCGCACGGTTGAACGAAGCCGGCCTGGCGCGACCGTGGCGGGTGTCATCGACCCGCCCCCACATCAACTTGACCGGCTTGCCGATGGCCTTCGAAACGTGCGCGGCCTCCAACGCCGCGTCATGGAACAACCGCCGCCCGAAGGAACCACCCGACTGCACCACATGCACGTCCACGCGGTCCTGCGGCAACCCGACAGCTTCAGCGATGTCCTGCTTGGCGATGATCGGGATCTTCAAGCCGGACCAGATGGTGGCGTGATCGTCCCGGACGTCGGCCACGGCGCAGTTGGTCTCCATCGGAGCGTGGCTGACGAAATGCCAGAAAAACTCGAAGTCCATGCTCGTACCGAGGTCGGGAACCGTCAGCGGCAGCGTCTCGTTCTTCAGCCTGGCCTCGACGTCCTCGTCGGACATATCATCCACCGAGCCCGCGTTCCAGCTCACCTCGAGTGCCTTGGTGGCATCCTCGGCCTGCCCGAAAGTCTCGGCCACTACGGCGACGCCGGTGGGTATGGTCACCACGTCGACAACGCCAGGCATCGACTTGACCTCTCCGGCATTGGCCACCGACTTCGGTGTGCCCTGGATGGTCGGGGCGTGGCGCACCATGGTCGGTAGCGCACCCGGCACGTCGATGTCGAGGGTGTACTCGTGCTGGCCGGTCACGAGCCTGCGCGCATCGATCCGGCCGGTCGGCTTGCCGATCAGCTCCTGCTCGGATTCTGGTTTGGGTTCCGCGCCCGGGTCGGGAAGATCCGGGTTGGCAGCGGCAGCGGTCAGCGCACCCAGCGACTCCGCTCGACCGTCCGGCCCCACCAGCATGCCGTCGGCGAAGGCCACCTCACCGGTGTCGACACCCCAACGCTGCGCGGCCGCCGCCGCCATCCGGCCCCTTGCCCGCGCCGCGGCGCGGCGCACCGGCCCGTACAGGTGGCGGATCGTGGCCGAGCCGCCGGTGAGCTGATTGAACAGCAGCTCCGGATCGGCGTCGCGGAGCGGGACCTCCACCTGGGACAGCGGGATGTCCATCTCCTCGGCGACCATCATCCCGCACGCGGTCGCTATGCCCTGACCGACCTCGGTCCGGTGCAGGAACAACCGGACGATGCTGTCCTCTCCGACCTCCAGCTTCACGTTCTCCTGCGTCGGGGCGTTCGCCAGCGCCAGGATGTCACCGAGATCCTTGATATCGGCCAACTGGGGGGGCTTGGGTAATGCCTGTGCCTGGCCCCCGGCGCCGGACACGACATCGAACCCGACCTTCGCCGCGACCGTGAGCACCGGTGCGGCCACCAGATAGGTCAGGAACCGGCGGCGCCCGACTCCTTCCGGCGAACCCCGATCGTGTGGTGGTTCGGCGTGCTCCCCCGACCTCCTTGCCGGAATGGCCATCGATGAACCCTTTCTGCAGTCGAGAAACTTCGACACACACCTACCGCTCGAGCAACCAAGCACCGGAGGTGCGTGAGTGATTGGGAACACACTAGTGCGTGACACCACAATGTTGCTGTACAAGAATTGAACAGTTTGTTCGCTGTGTCTTCCTCAGTCACCCACCGCTCGCGACGGGGCGCTTCGCGCCCGGTCCCGGTCACCACCGAGGGACTGGGCGCGTGTCACCCGGCGATGCCCAGCGCCCGCATCCGGTTGTAGAGGGTCGTCCTGCTGATCCCGAGCCGTTCGGCCGCCCTGGCCTTGTTGCCGCCGGTGGTCTGCAAGGCGGCGACGATGGCGGCGTACTCGGCGCGGTCCCGACCAGCCAGCCGCGAGGCCCTGCTGCTGACGCGGTAACCAGGCGGCAGGTCGTCGACCGTCACGTCCCCTGCCGACCGCTTGTCGGTGACCTGGCGCAGCACCACGGCGAGCTCCCGCAGATTCCCCGGCCACGGCTGTGAAACCAGCGCTTCCAGTGCGCTCGGTGTGAACCGTAGATCGGCATCGGCTCGCAGTGTGGCGAGCATGCTGCGGACCAGCTCTCCGAACTCGGCGAACCGGTCACGCAGCGGTGGCAACTCAACCTGCTCGGGACAGCGCGCGGCAAGGTTCGCCACCTGCTGGTTCAGCTCATCGCGGGGGCCGCTGCTCAGCAGCAGCCTCGCGCCGCCCGACTCGCCAAGCAAGGTGGACAATGCCACGGTGAGTGGCTCGGGCAGCAGCTGGATCTCCTCGACGGCCACGACCGCGCCTGGCTGTGCCGCGAGCTCGGCAAGCCTGGCGGCCCAGGCGCGCTCACCCCAAACCACCACGTCGGCGGCGTTCAACACGTGGAACGGCCGCTCACCGGCGAGCGCGCGCAGCGCTGTCGTGCGTCCCGTGCCCGGCTCTCCGGCGACGTGCACCGCCAGCCCGGCGTTGCGCAGCTCCGCCCAATCGGGCCCAGCCAACGAGCTAACGGGAACCTCCGACGGCGCCGAAGGCCGATCGGAGGCCAACCGGTCGAACTGGAACAACGCACCGTCCACTGTTCCCGGTATGCGATCCACATGCATGGCCACTCGGGTCCCGGAAGCGAGCACGCAGCTGGTCCGCAGCGGGGCTTGCGCGGCAAGGACCCGGAGCAACCCGTGGTCGGCGGTGTCGAGCAGTTCGATCGCTGCCGTGTTGGCCAGCACGGTGTCCCCGCCGAGCACCGCGGCCGGTTTCGATCGGGTACGTGCCGCGGAGCGGTACGCCAGCAGCAGCCGCTGCTCGGTAGCGCTGGCTTCCTCGAACAGCTGTTGCTCGATATCACGGACCGCCCGCTGCAGGAACGGGGCGAGCAACGGGTTGGCATCGGCGGTGATCCCGGGGATATCGACGACGCCCTCGATCCGGCGGCTCACCGGGGGGCGCACGGGCTGGGCGTAGCAGCTGAACCGCTGCAACGCCACTTTGTAGTGTTCCTCGCCGTGCACAACCACGCCATGCCCGGTCTCCAGCGCGGTGCCCGGCGCGTTGGTGCCGACCTGATCCTCCGAGTAGCGGGCACCAGTGACCGCGCTGACTTCGTCGAGCGCGCGTTCGACCTTGGGGTTGTCGAACCACCGGTAGGTAATGTGGCAGGCGCTGTCGGCAGCCACGAGGCAGAACCGGGTGCCCGTCAGCTGTTCTGCCATGTCCTCGAGCACCGGCCGGGCGGCGACCATGAACCTGCTCCGCGTATCCACGTCCGCGATCTCGAGCCTCCGGACCGGCTGGTCCCGCGCGAGTCCCGCGATCCGCACGCGCTGCCACGATCGCTCGATCTCCGCGCGCATGCTCTCCGCCACCGCAGGCTCCCGATACGCTCCTTGGCCGGCCGGATGGGGCGCAGCACCGGCCATCGATGTGGGCGGAGCTTAATTGCGACGTCTGGCGTGGTCAATTCACCCGATCGGCGGGATCACGGCGGTGCCTGCCGCGAAACCGCTGATCAGCCGCGCGGCGTCGCCGTGTCCACCAGCTGCGCGGTGCCTTCCCGCCACCACCTCCACTCGGCGTCGCTGGACAGCACCGCCAGCCCGGAGGTCTTCATGTCCACCTGGCCACCGCCGAGGGCGTACACCAGTTCCGATACGCCCGGGTTGTGCCCGACGAGCAGCACGGCGCGCGCCACATTGGGCAGGCTTTGCACCACGAGCAGCAGGTCGGCGACCGAAGCTCCGTAGACCCGGCGCTGGTAGTGCACCCGAGGCTCCCTTGGCAAGCCTGCGCGGGTCAGATCCCACGTCTGCCGCGCACGCTCGGCAGGCGAGCAGATCACCAGGTCGAGCTCGGGTACGTGCTCAGCGAGCCACGCCCCGATCCGCGGCGCGTCCCGGCGACCCCGCTCGTTCAGCGGCCGCTCGGCATCGTCGACTCCCTCCGGCCATGCCGATTTCGCGTGCCGGGCCACCACGAGCTTGCGCATGACCTTCATGCTCTCACTGCCCGCCGGCCTGCGGACGTGGCGGCAGCGAGGGCAGTCCCAACCTCGGCGGATCCTTCGGGAGGTTCACGGGTGGCTCGTAGGATTCGAGTCGCTCCAGCGCGACCTCGATCGCCCGATCCAGCTGCGGATCGAGTTCCGCCGCATCGTCCTGCGGTGCGATGTCGACCTCGATGTCCGGCACCGCACCGCGGTTTTCCAGGTCCCACCCCACATCGGCGTAGGTCATGTAGAACTCCGGTTGCGTGGTCACCGTGCCGTCGGCCAGGGCCTGGCGCGGGGCCCTGATGCCCACGACCCCACCCCAGGTTCGCTTACCGAGCAGCGGTCCGAGGCCGAGCTGCTGAAAGCGGTAGGAGAAGATATCGCCGTCGGATCCGGCGTTCTCGTTGGTCAACGCCACGAGCGGCCCACGTGGCGACTCCCGGGGAACCCCGATCGGCGCACTCCACCGGGAGATCACGTGGCCCGCCCTGCGCCGCCCGAGCTTCTCCAGCAGCAGCGGCGAGACGTTCCCGCCGCCGTTGAACCGGACGTCCACCACGAGCGCCTCGCGGTCGCACTCTGCGAGGAATCCCCGGTGGAACTCGGCGAAACCGTGCGGGCCCATATCCGGGATGTGCAGGTAGCCGACCCTGCCACCGGTTCGCTCGTGCACGACAGCACGGTTGCCGTCCACCCAGTCCCGGTAGCGGGCCTGCCGGTCGTCCTTGCTCGCCGCGACCGTGACCGTCCACGGCTGCTCGCCGTTACGGTTCACCGTCAGCTCCACTTCGGACCCCGCCCGGTTGACCAGCGGTTCCCCTGGCAACCGCAGGTGACCCACATCGCCGATGGGCCTGCCGGCTACGGCCAGCACCGCATCGCCGGGCCGGAGGCCGGTACCGGGACGGGTCAACGGCCCGGCCGTCTCGTCGTCCCATGGGTCACCGGTGACGATCCGGTCGATGACGAACCGTCCGGTGGCCGCGTCGTAGTCCCAGTCCACACCCAAGTGTCCCTGGTGGTAGTGGGCACGGTCGGGGTAATCGCCACCCATCTCGTAAGCGTGCGACGTGCCCAGCTCGCCCTGGAACTCCCAGAGGAGGTCGGACAGCTCGGCACGGGTGGCGATCCGGTCGACAAGCGGGAGGTAACGCCGGTAGATGTCCTCCCAGTCCACGCCGGACATGCCTTCGTCCCAGAAGTGATCCCGCTGTAGCCGCCAGGCCTCGCGGAACATCTGCCGCCACTCGGAACCCGGCCGGACGGCGACCTTGACGCGGCCGAGGTCGATCCAGCCGGTGTCCCTACCCGGCGTGTCGCCGTTCTCCGGTGGCTTCGTGCCTGCGGGGAGCACCCGCAACCGCTTGCCCGCCCGGATCAGCATGGTGTCGCCGCCGGTATCGACGGTGACATCGGTGATCCCCTCGCAGAGCCGCTCCGGTTTGCCGGTATCGAAGTCGAAGACCTCCAGGACCGCGTCCGCCCGCGGGCCCTGTTCACCCACCTGGTTGGACAGGCTGCCCTGGACCCCGGTGCTGGCCAGCAGCACTTTGCCCGGCAGGCCTGCGATCCTGCGGTACCGCGCCTGCGGGACCGGGAAGGCGACCACCCGCTGCTCGATCCCCGCGAAGTCGATGTCGACGCGGGGCGCCGGGATCGCGCGCTCGGCAGCGCTGCCGTCACTTCGCGGGGCAACCGGCCGTGGCCGTGGCACGAACGGCGAGGGGACCTCGGGGCGTAGCGGCACCGCGCACGGCACCGTGCCGAGCGGGAAGCCCGCGCCGAACTGCACGGTGTCGTATACGGGGTCGAAGTGGCGCTGGCCGAGGAAGTACAGGTAGTCCCCTGCGGGATCCCATGCGGGTTTGCTGTCGGCGAGCACCGGTCGCGTCACCGGCCTACTCACGCCGGTAGCGACCTCGGCCACCATGATCGAGGCGACGTTGCCCGGGTACTCGGGGCGCCGGTATGCCAGCCACCGGCCGTCCGGCGACCACGCAAGATCCCCGGGTTCGAGGAAGGCCTCGCTGTGGTCGATCCTGCGCAGTCGCTCGGTGGCCAGGTCGAGCAGCAGGATCTCGTGGCGGTTGTTGGCCAGCGCCACCCGGTCACCAGCCGGACTGACCGCCAGCTCGGTGACGCGACCGGCATCCACGTCGAGCCTGCGCGGCTGCCCTTCGCCGAGCAGCACCAGGTACTCGTCCGGCCCGTCGTCCCCCGCCGCGGCGATGAGCCGCTCGTTGCTGGCAAGCCTGGTCAGCAACCGGTACCGGACGCCATCCGGCTCGCCGTGCTGCCGCACCGGGCCTTCCCAGTGCGCCATCGTGAACGCCTTGCCCCTGACCGTCAGGGCCAGCTCGGTCCCGTCCGGCCCAGGAGTCGCGTGCGAGAGGTACTCGCCCGCGTCGACGAAGCGCCGGTCGCGGCCAGCCCGTGGCCCAGGCAGCTCGACCGGGATGCGTTCCGGAGCATCGGCGGCGGGATCGAGCAGGTACAGTTCCGCCGCGCAGTGGTACACGAGCCGCCGCCCGTCGGTGGTGAGGTTGCGGGCGTAGAACCGGTCGTGATCGGTGTGCCTGCGCAGGTCGGACCCGTCCGGGAGGCAGGAGTAGACGTTGCCGATGCCCTGGTAGTCGGACAGGAAGAAGATGCGCTCGCCGACCCAGCAGGGATTGGCCAGGTTGCCATCGAGTTCACTCATCTCGGTGAACTCACCGGTCCCGTCGACATCCACCCACAGCCTGCCTGCCCGGCCACCGCGATACCGCTTGGCCATAGCGGGCTCCCGGTTGTGCCTGCCCAGCGCGATGTTGCCGCCGTTGTGCCTGCCCAACACCACACCGCCGTGCGGACCGTAGGAGATGGTGCGCGCCTGCCCGACGGGCAGCTGCCGAGGGAGACCTTCGGCAGGATCGAGGCGCCACAACCGGAAGTCCTTGACGAACGGGCGCCCCGCGTTGCTGGCGTAGACGATGGCGCCCTCGTGCCAGCCAACGACGGCGCAGCTCGCGCCGTCGAAGGTCAGACGGGTGGCAGGCCCCCCGCCGGCGGGCATCACGTAGACCTCCTCCGGGCCGTCGTCCTGCCCGACGAACGCCAGCCGCTCGCCGTCCGGTGACAGGTGGGGATGCCCAGCCTGTGCGACGCTCGCCGTGAGCCGCTCGGCCCGACCTCCCGCCGCGGGCACGCGCCACAGGTCGTCCTCGCACACGAAGGCGACGACGTCGCCGCTGATACTGGGAAACCTGGGATATCCCGCTCCGGCTGTGTCCATCCACCCAGTCTTACATGATCGACTTTACGGAACTAGGTTAGTTGAGGAAACGAATCGATGTAACCTGAACGGGTGTTTACGACCAGACCTGAACTCGCCGGAACCACCGGCATGGTCGCCTCCACGCACTGGCTGGCCTCAGCGACCGGCATGGCAGTTCTCGAAAGTGGCGGCAACGCGTTCGACGCCGCCGTTGCCGCCGGTTTCGTCCTCCAGGTGGCTGAACCGCACCTCAACGGGCCAGGGGGCCAGGTGCCCGCGCTGCTGGCGACCGGCGACGAGCAGCGGCCTCGGGTGCTATGCGGGCAGGGCGTGATCCCTGCCGCAGCGACCGCACAGCACTTCACCGAGCTCGGGCTACGACTGATCCCCGGAAGCGGGTTGCTGCCAGCCACCGTGCCCGGCGCGTGGGACGCCTGGCTACTGCTGCTGCGCGACTACGGCACCCGCAGCCTGCGCGAAGTGCTTGGCTACGCCATCGGGTACGCCGAGCGCGGCGTCCCGCTCGTCCAGCGCGCCAGCAGCGTCATCACCTCGGTGGCCGAGCTGTTCACCCGACACTGGCCGACGTCGGCCGAACTGTGGCTGTCCGGCGGGAAGCCACCCTCGCCCGGATCGCTGCATCGCAACCCGGCACTGGTCGCCACCTGGCGCAGGTTGCTCAGCGAGGCGGAGCGCTACCGGGAACGGGAGGAACAAATCGAGGCCGCGCGGCGCGCGTGGTCGACGGGATTCGTGGCCGAGGCCGTGGACACCTTCGCGCGGCGCGCTGTCCGTGACGACTCCGGCCACGACCACAGCGGACTGATCACCGGCGCCGACCTGGCCGCATGGGAAGCTTCCTGGGAGGATCCCCTCATCACCGACCTCGGCGAGTGGAGCCTGGTCAAGTGCGGCGCGTGGACACAGGGGCCGGTGCTTGCCCAGCAACTGCTGCTGCTCGACGGGTTCCGCGACCAGCTGGCCTATCGCGACGGCGTGCCGGACGCGCGGACGGTACACCTGGCGACCGAGTGCACCAAACTGGCCTATGCCGACCGTGAGGCCTGGTTCGGCGACGACGAGGTCCCGCTGGACGAGCTGCTCGATCCCGGTTATCTCGCCGCCCGCCGGAAGCTGGTCGCCGACGCCAGCGACGAGCTACGTCCGGGAGCTCCCGGTGCCAGGAACCCCCGCCTGCCGGAGATCCTGGCCGAGACCCGCGGGCGGGCACCCGCGGCCGGTTCCACCGGTGAACCCACCATCGCCAGCCGCGGTGACACCGTGCATCTCGACGTGGTCGACGCCGCGGGGAACATGATCTCGGCGACGCCCTCTGGCGGCTGGCTGCAGTCCAGCCCCACCATCGCCGAGCTCGGCTTCTGCCTGGACACCCGTGCGCAGATGTGCTGGCTCGAACAAGGATTGCCGAACTCACTGGTACCCGGCAAGCGACCGAGGATCACGCTGTCGCCGTCGATGGCGTTGCACCGCGGCAGGCCCACGCTGGCGTTCGGCACCCCCGGCGGGGACCAGCAGGATCAGTGGCAGCTGTGTTTCTGGCTCGCACACCAGCACGGCGGGCTGAACCTGCAGGAATCCATCGATGCCCCTGCCTGGCACACCACGGCTGTTCCCAGCTCGTTCCATCCGCGCGGCTGGAACCCCCGTGAGCTGGTCGTCGAGTCCCGACTCGGCGAGGCCACGCTGGCCGCGCTCCGGGAGTACGGTCACCGCGTGGTCGACGCGGGCCCGTGGCAGCTGGGCAGGCTCTCGGCCGTGGCCCGCGATCCGGCGACCGGCATCCTGCGCGCCGCTGCCAACCCCAGGGGCATGCAGGGTTACGCCGTCGGCCGCTAGTCGTGTTGGGCGTACGAGCACACCGTGTTGGGCAGCGACACGGTCTAAGCGCCCAACACGGTGTGTCCATACACCCGACACGCCGGTCGCCCACGCCCGACACGCCGTCATGTCACTTGGCGTGCGGTGGCGAAGGCTCGCGCGGTCTCCCAGAACGCCCGCATGGACAGCAGCAGGCCGCTGTCATCGACCCGATACACCGCGACCAGGTCGGTGTCCACCCGGTAGTTGCCCGGCAGGTACGAGGTGATGGTGCCGACGTTGGCGACCTCGTCGCCTGCCGCGTGCGAGTCCCTGATGGTGAAATCGAGGCGTTCCACCGAGCCGATCGTCATGTCCCAGAACGCCGACAGGCCGTCACGGCCGTGGTGCCCCTTGCCCTCTGGGTCGAAATCGGACGGACCGACCGGGTCCTCCACCACGGCGTGCTCGGCGAACAGCGCCAGCCATGCCTGCTTGTCACCGCCCGACGCGGCATGCATCGACCGGTAGGCCGCCTGCCTCGCCGGGGGCTGGTCGGCATTTTCGTCCCAGCAGACCGTCACTGTCACCAGGAACCTCCCACTCGTATCACCCGTCCGCTACCTCGCCGATCACCTCGTCGGCGAACTTCTTAATCGAATCCTTTTTGGCCACGATGTCCGCGTCGAAGCCCAACCCGTCGAACACCCACGGCATGACCACCGCGTCGGTGACACCGATCGCGGCCTGATCGCGGTATCCGTCGGCGCCGAACCGGTCCACACACACCGCCTGGAACTCGAACGGGTCGCCCTGCCTGCCCTGTTCGGCGAGCAGCTCACGCAGCCGCTCGATGGTGGCGCGCAGCTCGTCGAACCGCATCATGGCCGAGGACCAGCCGTCCCCGTAACGCGCGGCCCTGCGCAGCGCCGGCTTGCTGTGACCGCCGATGTAGAACGGCATCCTGCTGCGGGGCGCGGGGGTCATCCGCAGCTCACCGAACTGGAAGTGCTCCCCCGAGTAGGAGACCATCCCGCCGCCGAGGATGAGCCGGAGCACCTCGATAGCCTCGTCGGCACGCTTGCCCCTGCCCTCGTACGGCACCCCGCACCACTCGAACTCCTCGGGCAGCCATCCCACGCCCAGTCCGAGCCCGAACCGGTCACCCGTCAGCGTGGCCACCGTGCCGAGCTGCCGCGCCAGCACCACGGGATGGCGCGACCCCAGCTTCAGCACCGAGGTGTAGAAGCGGATCCTGCTGGTGGCCGCGGCCATCCAGGTGGCCGCGAGCAGCGGGTCCACCCACGGGGTGTCGGCGTCCCAGAACCGGCTCCCGTCGGCGGTGTAGGGGTAGCTTGCCGAGGTTTGCTCGGAGTAGAACAGCGAGTCCGGCAACGCGATGGACGAGAACCCGTTCTCTTCGGCGGCCGCAGCCAGCTCAGCCAGCTGATCCGGCGGGCACAATGCCACGGAAAGCGTGAACTTCATCGGAATGGGACCTTTCGGTGCTGGCAGCTACTGGGTGACTCCTACCGTCGAAACTATAACGTGTTCTAGTATCTTGTCGAGAGGTAGCGAATCGGCACCGGCGCGTGAGGAGACGGAATCATGGACGCGACAGCCATCAATGACGCCGCGGATCGGATCCTGCGCGCCTACGACAAGCGCATCCCCATCAGCCCGATCGTCGAGGATTTCCCCGAGGCCACCACCGACGACGCCTACCGCATCCAGCAGGAGCAGGTACGGCAGTGGGTCGCGGCTGGTCAGACCGTCAACGGGCACAAAGTCGGCCTGTCCTCGGCGGCCATGCAACGCCAGATGGGCGTCCACCAGCCGGATTACGGTCACCTGCTGACCGGCATGTTCCACCTGGAACACCAGCCGATCCCGGCGGGTGGCTACCTGCAGCCCCGCATCGAACCGGAGATCGCTTTCGTGCTCGGTCGCGATCTGACCGGTCCCGGCGTGACGGTGGCCGACGCGTTCCGTGCCGTCGACTACGTCGTACCCGCGCTGGAGATCGTCGACTCGCGGATCGCGGACTGGCGTATCTCGATCGTCGACACCATCGCCGACAACGCCTCCTCCGGCGGGGTCGTGCTCGGCAGCACCCCCTACCCGCTGAACGCCGTCGAGCTGCCGCTTGCCGGGTGCACCTTCAGCATCAACGGTCACATCGTCGGCACCGGGGCGGGCAGCGCGGTCCTCGGTTCACCCATCAACGCGCTGGTCTGGCTGGCCAACACCGTGGGTCCGCTCGGTATCACCCTGGCGGCTGGCCACGTCGTGCTACCGGGCTCGATGACCCGCGCTGAGCCCATCCGGCCGGGCGACACCGTCACTGCATCGGTGGCCGGACTCGGTAGTGTGACCGCAGTCATAGGTGAGGAGCAGCCTCCCCACCAGGATTGACCGACGACACCGGACGTTCCCACCACGGGCGAAGGAGTGCTATGAAGATCCATATCGACACGAACGTGTGCACCGGCCACGGAGTCTGCGAGGGGATCCGCCCCGACATCTTCGAGGTGGGCGACGATGGCATCGTGCACCTGGTTTCCGAGGATTTCACCGAGGACGACCGGCAGGATCTCGAGGACGCCGTCGACCAGTGCCCGACCCAGGCGCTGCGGCTCGAGGGCTGACAGCATGCCCGATCGGCTCGTAGTCGTCGGCGCGTCCCTGGCCGGGTTGCGGGCGGTGGAAGCCGCACGGCGGGCGGAATTCGCCGGGGCGATCACGTTGATCGGCGCCGAGCCTCACGCCCCGTACGACCGCCCACCGCTGTCCAAGGAGTTCCTCACCGAGCGGGGCGAGCCAACCTACCTGCGGGACGAGCGCTCGCTGCGGGACGAGCTCGACGTCGACCTGCGGTTGGGCACGGCAGCCGAGTCGTTGCGCCCGCAGGACGGCACCGTCGTGGCAGGTGGCGAGGAGATCAGCTACACGGGGTTGGTGATCGCCACCGGCGCGGCCGCCCGGCCGCTGGCAGGGGCGCCCGACCTTGCCGGGGTGTACACGCTACGCACCCTGGACGACGCGCGGGCCATCCGCGCCGCGCTGGGTCCCGGGGTGCGCATCGTGGTGATCGGCGCGGGCTTCATCGGATCCGAGATCGCCTGCTCGGCAGGGGCCACCGGTGCCGAGGTGACCGTGGTTGAAGCCGCGCCGGTGCCGCTGGCAGCGGCGGTCGGCGAGCGTATGGGCACCGCACTGGCCGCGCTGCACGAGCGCAACGGCACCCAGCTGCGATGCGGGGTGCCGGTCACCGGGATCGAGGGTGAGCGGCGCGTCGAGGCGGTCGCGCTCGACGATGGCACCCGGATCCCCGCCGATGTCGTGATCGTCGGGGTCGGCGCCACTCCTGAGACCGGCTGGCTGGCCGGTTCGGGCGTAAAGGTCGACGACGGCGTGGTCTGCGACGAGACGCTGGGCACCGGGCTGCCCGGGGTGTACGCCGCGGGTGACGTGGCCCGCTGGCCGAACCCGCTGTTCGGCGAGACGATGCGGCTGGAGCACTGGACCACCGCCGCCGAGCAGGGCGCGCTGGCCGCCAGGAACGCCATCGCGCCGGAAGCGGCCAGGCCGTGCTCGACCGTGCCGTACTTCTGGTCCGACTGGTACGACAGCCGGATCCAGTTCGTCGGCGTGCCCACCGCCGACGAGGTACGCGTCGTCGCGGGCGATCCGGATTCGGACAGCTTCCTCGCGCTGTACCGCAGGGGCGAACGGGTGATCGGTGCACTGGGACTGAACCGGCGCAGGGAGGTCATGAAGCTGCGCGCCATGATCGGCAAGCACGCTTCGTGGGACGACGCGCTCGGGGTGAGCTGACCCAGGGGTGCGAGCCGAAGGGCCTCTCCGGTGGCTATCGTGTACCCAAGGGGCCCTTCGGCTCGCCACAGCGGGGCACGGTCACGGTCACTGCGACGATGTGTGATCGCCGTCGGCGGATCGCAGCTGCTCCGCCGTCTCGTTCAGCCGGTCCGCGATCGCTTCGAACGGCATGTACCCCATCCCCGCGAGGAGCAACCCGCCGACGAAGGCCATGGTGATCGAGTCCACCGCCGTCGACGGCATCGGTGGCAACGCGCTGGACAGCGACTGCGCGCAGGCCGCACCGATCTCGTCCCGCAGCCGCGCCACCTCGGGATCGTCGGCCAGCAGCGCCGAGGTGCATGCGCGGCTCAGTTCGGGCTCCTGAGCGAACACATCCGTGATGCTCCGGACGATCGTGGGCAACTCGGCGCCATCGGCGCCGTCGGCGAAGGACGCGGCGACCTCCTGCACCCGTCGCCATACGACGGAGCTGATCAGGTGGTCCTTGGACGAGAAGTAGGTATACGCGGTCGCGGGTGAGACGTCGGCACGCTTGGCCACCGACCGTACGGACAGATCCCCGTACTCCACCGCGCGGATCTCCTCGAGCGCGGCGTCGAGCAGCCGCTGGACGGTGCTCGCTCTGCGGCCATCGACGATTCTGCGTACCGGGTCCATGGCCCGATCGTAACCGTGTGCTGTTAACGCTACCTGCTCCGGCGCGCGACCGCGGCTGCGTGGCGTCCGGCACGGCGGCCGAAGAACGAAGCCTCGCCCAGCTGCGTACCGGAGGCGTACCCGGCGCCGTCGTAGGCGATGTTGGACGCGCACGCCCCGACAGCGTACGCACCGTGCACCGCTGCCCCGTCGGCGCCGAGCAGCTGCCCGTCCACCGTCACCCGGAGCCCACCCATGGTGAAGCCACTGTAGAAAGCCTTGCCCGGCGTGAGGTCGTAGGCGCCGTACGGTGGGTTGTCGAGCGGCACCACGAACTCCGACGCCTTGCGGAACTCGGGATCCTGCCCAGACTCGGCAGCGGCGTTGTAGCTCGCGAGGGTCTTGTCGAGCGCACCGGCGGGTATCCCGAGGCCTTGCTCCATCTCCTCGATGGTTTCCCAGCCATCCACCAGCGACTGGAACCCGTAGTGCGGTTCGGCCATCGTCGCCGAGTCGAGGACCAGGAAAGCCTGCTGCCCTGGTTGCTCGAACACGAACGACGACACACGACCGTGGTAGGAATCCTCGCTCACGAAGCGGGACCCCTCGACGTTGACCAGGATGCCCTTGAGCATCTCCTCCGGGGGATAGAAGGGCGAGGTGAAGAACGCGCCGTCCATGTGCTCGGCTACCCCGCCCACCGACTCCCCTAGCCGGATGCCCAGCCCGTCGTCGTAGCTGTTCCCGAGCGGCATGCCCCGCCGCATGAGGGCTGTCAGCCGTGGCGCGTACGCGGCGACCATGTCGGAGTTGAGCACGAACCCCCCGGCTGCGATCACCACCGCACCCGCGCGGATAGCACCCGACTCCGCGAATCGCTTCCACGCCGCTCCCGTGACGGCACCGTCGGTGTCGGTGACGAGCGCTGTCGCCGCCGTGTCGTAGCGCACCTCCACACCGAGGGCGTCCAGCCGATCCAGTGCCAGCTCAAGGACGAACGACGCGCCCCCGGTGTCGCCCACGATCGGCGGCTTGTGCCCGCGCGGCACGGGGGCCGCGATCTCGTGGAACGGCCAGCACTTCTCGTTGCCGGTGTACATCAATCCCTCGGTACCGGGCTGCACCACGGCCTTACCGGGGAAAAACGACCGCTCGAAGGAGAATCCGAGCGATTCGAGCCAGTGGAAGTGCTCGACGCTGTTCTCGCAGTACACCCGGATCTTCTCGGCGTCGCACTCGGGTGACATCGCGCGGAGGTACTTCGCCATGTCCTCCGGCGAGTCGGTGAACCCGGCCGCTTCTTGCAACGGGGTACCGCCGCCCAGGTAAAAGTGCCCGCCTGCCATGGCAGTGGTGCAGGTCAGCCTGCCGCCGCGATCGATGACCAGCACGCGCGCGCCCTCGGACGCCGCCTCGAGCGCAGCGCTGACCCCTCCCATACCCGCCCCGATGACGAGCACGTCGACGTCGTCCGACCAGGAGCGTAGCTCGGAGGCACTGATCGGTGTGGGAATCTCCGTGGTCATAGCACCTCATCGTAGTAGAACTTGTTCTACATATCGACTCACGGGTCGCCCGCGAGTCCCAGCCCCGCAGCGAGGCGCTCGATGGCCTGCTTCGCCAGCGGGGTCGGAACGCCGAGCGTGTCACCGAGCTCGATCGCCAGGCGCAGGTCCTTCTCGCCGAGCTCACGCACGTGCTCGAAGATCGGGCGCAACGGATCGTCGTCGACCATCGGCATCGTGGTGGACCGCAGCATGATCGCCCCCGGGCCGCCGGTGAGCCCATCGGTGTGCCGGACGACACGTCCGAGCGCCTCGAGATCGACGCCGGCCGATTCTGCCAACCGTTCGGCCTCGGTGACCGCGGTGAATGCGACGAAATGCAGCAGGTTACGCGCCAGCTTGGCCTTCGTACCGGCTCCGGCCGGGCCGAAATGGACGATCACTTCGCCCAGTCGTTCCAGTATCGGTCGAGCGCGCGCCACGGCCTGGTCGGCGCCACCGAGCAGGATGGCTAGCCGGCCGTCGGCTGCCCCCATGGCACCGCCGCTGACCGGCGCGTCCAGTACCGCGACACCGTGCCGCTCGGCTCGCGTGGCCAGCTCCACAGCGGTATCCGGATGCACCGTCGAGTGCACCGCGACCACCTGATCCTGCCTGCCCGCCGCGAGGAGCTCCTCGATCACCTCGCGTACCTGATCGTCGTCGCGCACCATCACGCAGACGATGTCGGCCTTGGCAGCCAGCTCGGTGATCGAGCCGGCAACCGCGGCTCCCGAATCGGCGAGCGGTGCCGTAGCCGCGGTGTCGACGTCGTAGACCACCAGTCCGCCCGGCAAGTCGGCCAGTCGCAGCGCCATCGGACGCCCGATGTTGCCCAATCCGATAAAGCCCGCCGTGGTCATGATCGAAAGACCTGCCCTCCGTCGACCGCCAGGATCTGCCCGGTCACCCAGGAGGCCTCCTCGGAAAGCAGGAAGAGACACCCGCCCACCATGTCCGCAGGCTGGCCCAACCGTTTGAGCGCCAGCCCGGATACCAGGCCGTCGACGGCTTCGCCAACCTGATCACGGGTGGCTTTGGTGTCGGTCGGTCCCGGCGCGATGGCGTTGACCCGGATGTTCATGCCACCGAGCTCGTGCGCGAGCTGCTGGGTCAGCCCGTTGATCCCGACCTTGGCCAAGCCGTAGAAACCGGAGTACAGCCAGGCGGCGGTGGAGGACTGGTTCACGATCGCGCCGCCGCCGCGCTGCTGCATGTACGGGTACACGGCCCTGGTGACCAGCAAGGCACCGTCGAAGTTCACCGCCATGAACCTGCGGTAGTACTGCCAATCCACCGTGATCAGCAGGTCGAACTGCATATCGCCGTAGATCGCGGCGTTGTTCACCAGCAGATCGACACCGCCGAACTCCGCTGCCGCGGTCTCGGCCAGCGCGGTCGCGCTGGTCTCGTCGGAGACATCGCAGTGCGCGTAGACCGCGCGCCCACCAGCGGCTTCGATCTGCTTGGCAACGGCCGCGCCGGACTCGTCCTGGACGTCGGCGACCACCACCGAGGCACCCTCAGCGGCGAGAGCCCTGGCATAAGCCTCACCGATTCCCTGCGCGGCGCCGGTGACGATCGCGACCTTGCCGTCGAATCGCTTGCTCATGTATCTCCTCCGGCAGGCTCGGCAACGAGCTTCGTCTCGAGGTATTCGCGGAAACCGTCCACTCCCATCTCGCGGCCGATCCCGGATTGCTTGTAGCCGCCGAACGGTGCGTCCGCCGCGAACCAGACGCCACCGTTGACCGCCAGCGTTCCGGTGCGGATCCGACCGGCGACCGCCCTGGCGCGCTCGGGATCGCCCGAGTCGACCGAGCCCGACAGCCCGTACGGGGAGTCGTTCGCGATCCGCACCGCATCGTCGTCCCCGTCGTGCGGGATCACCACCAGCACAGGGCCGAAGATCTCCTCACGCGCCACCCGCGTCGAGTTGTCCAGGCCGGTGATGACGGTGGGTTCGATCCAGAAGCCGCGATCACGATCCGGCCGCCCGCCCCCCGTGGCGAAGCGACCGCCCTCGGCAACCGCGAGATCGAGGTAGCTTTCCACACGATCCCGTTGCGCAGCGGAGATCAGTGGCCCACACACCGTGCCGGGGTCGGTGGGGTCTCCCGTGCCGATGGCACGCATCGTGGTCGCTGCGACCTCCACAGCCTCGTCATAGCGCTCGCGGGGCACCAGCAATCTCGTGGTCAGCGCGCATCCCTGACCGGCGTGGACGCACACCGAGAACGCCGCCGTACCAACCGCGCCAGCCAGGTCGGCATCGTCGAGCACGATCGCGGCCGACTTCCCGCCCAGCTCCAGGAACACCTTCTTCAGTGTCGGCGCCGCCGCTGCCATGACCTGCCGACCGGTGGCTGTGGATCCGGTGAACGAGACCACGTCGACACGCTCGTCGGTGGCCAATCGGACCGCAACAGTATCGTCCGTTGTAGACACAACGTTGAGCACGCCGGGCGGTAGGTCGGTGTGTTCCGCGGCCAGCCGCGCGAGCTCGGCGGCCACCCATGGGGTGTCCGGTGCGGGTTTGAGCACCACGGTATTGCCCGCCGCCAGCGCCGGGCCGAGCTTGGCGAGGTTGATCTGGTTGGGGAAGTTCCACGGTGTGATGGCACCGACCACGCCGACGGCTTCCCGCACCACGGTACGCCGGGTCGGGATGCCCATCGGGCTCGCCGTGCCGAGGTCCTCGGTCCACGGGAACGACTCGGCCAGCCCAACCGTCCACCTGAAGCTCTCCACGGGAACGTCGTACTGTGGTCCCGAGGTGAGAAAGGCCGGTGCTCCGGCTTCCGCCGTGGTGAGCGCGCGCATCTCCTCACCGGCTCCGACGAGCGCCCGGTGCAGCTGCTTCAGGCAGTGGAGCCGCCACGACAGGTCGGCCGACCAGCTCGTCTCATCGAAAGCCCGGCGCGCCGCCGCGATCGCGGCATCCATATCGTCGGCGGTAGCGTCCGGGGCGCGCCCGATCACCGCCTCGGTAGCCGGGTTCACGATCGGAAACTCGGCACCGCTTCGCGTTCCGCGCAGCTTGCCGTCCACGAGTAGCCGGGCGGGCGGGTTCGCGGGAATCATCCGCGAGCCCGCTTGCGGTAGCGAACGATGCACGGCCGTTCCAACTGGATCACCATCTTGGAGGTGTCGTCTCGGTACGAGTCGGCAGGCTGGGCCAGCTCGAACTCGTAATCACGCAGGATGACCGAGAAGATCGCTTTGAGCTGGATCATCGCGAAGGCCGAGCCGACGCAGCGGTGCCTACCTGCGCCGAACGGGATCCACGTCCACCGGTTGATCAGATCCTCCTGACGCGGCTCGATGTACCGTCCCGGGTCGAACTCGTGCGGGTTCGGGAAGTCTTCCGGGATGCGGTTGGACACCCGAGGTGAGGCCCCGACCATGGCTCCCGCGGGCACGGTGACGCCACCGATCTCGAAGTCCTGCTGCGCCACGCGCAGCAGCAGGATCAGCGGCGGGGGCAGCCGCAACGTCTCCTTCACCGCGGACTCCAGCCGCGGGATCGCCCGTAGCGCGTGGTGCGAGACCTCGCGGCCGTCGGCGTAGAGCTCGTCCAGCTCAGCGGTGATCTCCTTCATCAGCTCCGGCTGCCGCAGCAACTCGATCAGCGTCCACGCCGCTGTCCCGCTGCTGGTGTGGTGCCCGGCGAACATCATCGAGATGAACATGCCGGTGACCTGATCGGCGGTGAAGGCGGGTTCGCCGTCCTCCCGCGTGAGGGTCATCAGCACGTCCAGCAGGTCGCGCTCCTCCTTGGCGACGGGGCCGGCCGCTACCCGCCGGTCCATGATGTCCTGCACGAGCGCTACCAGGGCCCTGCGCGCCTCATCGCGCCTGCGGAAGCTCTCGATCGGTGCGTGCGCG
This sequence comes from Haloechinothrix sp. LS1_15, assembly GCF_033042135.1. Taxonomy (NCBI): domain Bacteria; kingdom Bacillati; phylum Actinomycetota; class Actinomycetes; order Pseudonocardiales; family Pseudonocardiaceae; genus Haloechinothrix; species Haloechinothrix sp. LS1_15. The sequence continues at coordinate 27,465 of NZ_WBXM01000012.1, forward strand.
TCGACGAAGGCGATGGCATCGGTGCCTCGCTCCAGGTCGTGGTACAGCTCGGCGAACCGGCTGTCGAGCTCCTCGCGAAACCGTTCACCGATCAGGCAGGCGGAGGTCGTGTAGATCGTCAGCTCGGCGAACCAGTCGAGCAGATCGATCTCCCCTTCCTCGCCCCAATCGGCCGTCATGCGGTGGACCTGTTTCTCGATCGTCCTCGCGTGACCTTTCATCTGATCGCCCCGCAGCGCCTGGTTACGCAGCATCTCCTTGCGACGTTCGGGCGGCGCGTCGAAGACGACCCCTTCACCGAAGATCGGCGTCATGAACGGGTACGCCTCGGCTTGATCGAGCACCTCGTCCGGCGCGCGGAAGAATTCCTCGTTGAGCTCGGCACCGGTGACCAGGTACACGTCACGCGCACCCAGCCGGAAGATGCCGATATCCCCGCATTCCTCGCGAACCCGTTCCAGCAGGCCGATGGGATCCGCTCGCAGATCCTCGAGGTGCCCATGAGGATCACCTGGGTGACGGTTCGAAACGGTCTTGATCATCGCGTCAGCCACCTTCTCCGGACCGAGGCGCACCATGTGCTAGACATTTGACTGGACACTTGTACAGTGTAGGGAGGGCCCCGGCGTCGTGCAACCCCCAGCCCGGCGCCCGCGACACCAGCTCGCAGCGGGGCCGCCGATGGTCCAGCCGAGGAATGGAACGTGTTCTAGTATGGTTCGCATGCGTCACGGCATCGTGCTGTTCACCAGCGATCGTGGAATCACCCCCGCTGCCGCGGCCAAGGCCGCCGAGGCGAGCGGCTTCGACACCTTCTACGTCCCCGAGCACACGCACATCCCTACCAAGCGGTCAGCCGCACACCCGGGCACCGGGGACAGCACCCTGCCCGACGACCGGTACATGCGCACGCTCGACCCGTGGGTCTCGCTGGCCACCGCCGCGGCAGTGACCTCACGGATCCGGCTGTCCACGGCGGTCGCGCTACCCGTCGAATCGGACCCGATCACCCTTGCCAAGACCATCGCCACGCTCGACCACCTCTCCGGTGGTCGCGTGTCGGTAGGGGCCGGATTCGGCTGGAACACCGACGAGCTCAGCGACCACGATGTCCCCGCCAACCGGCGACGTACCGTGCTGCGCGAGTACATCGAGGCGATGCGCGCGCTGTGGACTCAGGAAGAAGCCTCCTACGACGGCGAGTTCGTCTCCTTCGGCCCCTCATGGGCCTGGCCGAAGCCCGTGCAATCCCACGTGCCGCTGCTCATCGGAGCAGGCGGCGGACCGAAAACCATCGAATGGATCACCGCCAACGCCGATGGCTGGATCACCACCCCATTCGAGGACGGCATCGAGGACAAAGTCGCCGCACTGCACCGCAGCTGGCAAGCGGCGGGCCGCACCGGCTCGCCGGAGGTCTCGATGCTCGCCGCGACGAAACTGTCGGCCGAGGAGATCGAAGCCTGGGAACGCATCGGCATTACCGAGATCATCTGGGGCCTACCCGACAAACCGGAAGACGAGGTCGTCGCCTTCCTCGACAGGCACGCACGACGGCTCGGCCTCGCAGCCGCCGAGAGCGTGTCGTAGCTGTGCCTGATGGATCACCGTTGGCGCTGTCGCGCCGACGCTCTGTACACTTGTCCAGTCTGCTGTCTGCTTACTTCGCGTCAAGCGGCACGACCACGCGCCGAGGAGGTCGGGATGGCCATTCGCGTCGTCCACGTGGCCACGGGTAACGCCGGCCGGATCGCGCTCGCCCACGTCATCAACGATCCGCGTTTCGAGCTGGCCGGGCTTGTCGTGTCGGCGAAGGAGAAGGTCGGGCGGGACGCCGGCGAGCTGGCGGGCCTCGACCTCGCCACGGGCGTGCGAGCCACCGACGATCTCGCGTCCGCAATGGCCACGGAGCCGGATTGCGCGGTCTACTGTGCGCTGGCCGAGACCCGGTTCTTCGAAACGCTGAACGATCTGAAACTCATCCTCTCGGCGGGCGTCAACGTCGTCGCGACGTCTCCGGTACCCCTGATCTACCCGTGGGGCCTGCTGCCCGACGAGATGATCGAGCCCATTGAGGATCTCTGTCGCGAGCACGGCGTCAGCCTGTTCACCACCGGCGTCGACCCCGGCTGGGCCAACGACCTGCTGCCGTTCGCGGTGGCCAGCACCTGCCAGCACATCGAGCAGGTGCGATGTTCGGAGGTCGCCGACTACGCGACCTACAGCGGTGCACCGGTGATGTTCGACGTGATGGGGTTCGGCAGGCCGGTCGGCGACCTGCCGATGCTGTTCAAGCCGGGCGTGCTTGCGTCCGCGTGGGGTGTCACCGTGCGGCAGCTCGCCAGCGGGTTCGGAATCGAGCTCGACGACATCACCGAGTGGTTCGAGCAGGAACCCGCTCCGGAGTCGCTGGCCGTGACAGCAGGGCACATCCCGAAGGGAGGAGTCGCCGCGGTGCGCTTCCAGGTCAGCGGGATGGTCGGTGATCAGCCGGTCATCGTGGTCGACCACACCACACGGCTCCACCCGGACCTGCGGCCCGACTGGCCACAGCCCGCACAGGATGGCGGCTCGTACCGGATCGAGATCACCGGAGAGCCGTCGTACCGGGTGGACGTCTGCCCCACCAGCAGGCACGGCGACCACAATTACGCCGCGATCGCCTCCGGCGCCGGGCGGGTCGTCAACGCCATCCCGGACGTCACCGCGGCGGCGCCAGGCATCCGCACCACGCTCGACCTGCCCTTCGGCACCGCGAACGGGGTTTTCGCCGCGTCCCCGGCGCTGCGCACCAGCAAGGAGAACCGTCCGTCAGGGAGTTCGTCAGGGAGTTCGTCAGAGAGGTTGTCGTGATGGGACGTGTAACGGGCAAGGTCGCTCTGGTCAGTGGCGGCTCGCGCGGTATCGGCGCCGCGAGCGCACGGATGCTGGTCGCCGAAGGCGCTCAGGTGGTCATCGGCGACGTCCTCGACGGCGAGGGCACGGCACTCGCGGACGAGCTGGGCCAGGCGGCCCGCTACGTGCACCTCGACGTGACGAGTGCCGAGGACTGGACGGCTGCCGTGGAAACCGCCGTCTCCGAGTTCGGCAAGGTCGACGTGTTGTTCAACAACGCCGGTATCGCCAACGGCGGCATGTTGCAGCGCTTCGCGATGGACAAGTGGCAGCAGATCATCGACGTCAACCTGACCGGCCCGTTCCTGGGCATGCGGGCCGTAGCCGACTCGATGATCGCCGCAGGCGGCGGAGCGATCATCAACATGTCATCGATCGAGGGGTTGCGCGGCACCCCGTGGGCGCACGGCTACGTCGCGTCGAAATGGGGCCTGCGCGGCCTGACCAAGTCCGTGGCGATGGAGCTCGCACCGAACGGGATCCGCGTCAACTCGCTGCACCCAGGCCTGATCCGCACGCCCATCACCGAAGGGATCCCCGACGACATGATCCCGATCCCACTCGGTCGCCCCGGTCAGCCGGAGGAGGTCGCATCGTTCGTGGTCTTCCTCGCCAGCGACGAGTCCTCGTTCGCCACCGGCTCCGAGTTCGTCATGGACGGCGGCACGGTCAACCAGATCCCGCACAAGGCGTGACGCGCTCCCGGAGGGCTACACACAACCTGTCGTCAGCCGTGGCAGCCTGCCCCGGGCGCGGCCGGTCGGATGGTCTCCGGGCGCCGCATCTCGGGCGGCACCGTGCACCTCACCGACGGGCGAAGGATCTGCATCGGAGCACGCGGGTGCCCTGGTGGCGGAAGTGTCAGGGCTACGCGCAGCGTCCACACCGCACCCGCGTGGTACTGCCACGAGACCAGTTCGGGGGCGAACACGTCAGTACCCGGAAAGGTCGGCACACGGTAGGCGGTCGCGTCGTGTTCGCCCCGCAGGAGCACCACATCGGCGCAGGTCTGCCACGCGAAGACCGCTGCGAGCAGCCACGGGGCGTCCCGCCGCCCGAACAGGTGCACCACCCATCTCCGCCGCCCCAACTCCCCCAGCAGCGGGTCCGCCTCGCTCCACCCCACGACGTACCAGCCCCCTCGCTCCGAACCGGCCAGCTCGTCGAAGCTCACCAGGGCATCCCGCGGCGCGGCACGCAACTGCCCGGCCTCCAGCGGACGCACATGCCACGGGCCCGGCGAGGAGGCCACCAGCGCCACGCCCCTGGGGCTCAGCCGCACGAACAAGCGTGCCCGCCACGCCTCTCCGTCGTGGCAGCCGATCGTCCACGTGTCCGGATCGCGCTGCCAACCCAGCCGCGCCAGTAGCCGCACCACCGGGATCGCACGTTCGTGCCTGCCCACCGGGAATCCTCCGCCTGCCTTCCTGTGCCTCGATGTGGGATGAACCAGAACGGGTCCTGGTCACAGAAACCAACTGGCTTGAGCCACTAATGTAACTGGCCTGAGCCAGTGAACACAAGCACTGGCTCAGACCAGTTGCGATAGAATTTCGACGTATGACGACGACGCAGCCCGGGCCCGAGTTCCACCGAGGGGACTTTCGTGCCATCGCTCAGGACCTCCGCGACGCGATCGCGCGCGGCGACTACCAGCCAGGGGACAAGCTGCCGTCGGAACGAGCACTCGCCACCAAGCATCAGGCCGCCAGGAACACTGCACGGGAAGCGATCGCGCAGCTCCGCCATGAAGGCCTCGTCACCGCCGAACACGGACGCGGGGTATTCGTTCGCGAGAAGCCGCGGTGGATGCGCTTCGGGCGGCACCGCTACAGCTCCGCGATGCGCGCCACGAATGAACTCGGCCCGTTCGGCTCTGAAGCGGTAGCCCAGGGTAAGAGGCCACACGTGGACGTACCCAGCATCGCCAGGGTCACACCCCCGCCCGACGTCAGCGACCGCCTCGGACTTGAGCACAACACCGACGTCGTTCGGCGGGAGAACTGGTACTTCGCCGATGGCGATCCCATCCAGATCGGCGTGACCTACGCTCCGTGGGCGATCGTCGAGGGAACAGCACTCGCCGACTCCGCCGATATGGGGCCAGGAGGTATCTACGGGCTGTTCGAGAGTCTGGGATACGCAATCACCTACATCCGCGAGGAGATCGCCGCGCGAATGCCCACCAACGCCGAAGCCGAAGGTCTCCAGGTCCCCGACGGCGTGCCAGTCATCGATCTCTGGCACACCGGCATCGACGCCAACCACCGGCCGTTCGAGGTCACGAACTTCGTCATGCGCGCCGATCACACCGCGCTGGACTACGACATGCCTATCGAGGACTGACCATGCCCACCGGCCCTGCTATCCGGCCACGCCGGGACGACGATCTATCGACACTGGCCAACGTGCTCGTCCGCGTTCACGCCTACGACGGCTATCCCGTCGAAGGGGTCGCCGACCCCGAGGCGTGGCTGCAACATCCGCGGGAGCTTCGTAGTTGGACGGCCGACATCGCTGGCTTTCCGGCTGGCCAGATCACGCTCATCACGGCATCCGCTGAGGACGATGCCGCCCGGGTGTGGCACGAACACACCGGAGGCGATATCGACCGTCTCGCCATACCGGCGCGGTTGTTCGTTGACCCCGATCACCGGGGTACCGGGACAGGGCTCCAACTCATACGCACAGCCGTTCGGTACGCGCATTCCCTCGGACGCTCCGTTGCCTTCGACGTGATGGAGAAGGACTCCGCTGCGATCCGCGTTTACGAGCGCATGGGTGCGGTCCGACTGCGTAGCGTTACTCATCATCACGGCGGCGGCCTCACCGAGCCCGCCGCCGTCTTTATGGTGCCAAGCCCCGCGAACGAGACGCCTCCGCATCGCTGAGCGGACGCTCTTCGCTTGTTGAGCAGAACAGGTCGAGCATCGTCACGCACATTCGTATGTCAGCGGGTGGCTCCGGTACGACGTCACTCGCATGGACGAGGACCAATCGACATGTACGGCATCTAAGTTGTCAGATTGGCGACACCGTTGCCACAGTCGAGTCCGGTCGGTAAAGGAGAGTGCGCGTGTCGACCGAAAAGGGCCGAATCTTTCGGGAAGCATGGATCGCCGGAGTGACCAAGCACTACCCGGGAGAGCCCAAGCGAAGCTATATCGCGCCGTGGGAAGAAACCCCCGATTGGGAGAGGGAGAGTGCGGCGGCGGTGTACCAGCAGGTCCACGACTTCGTACGGGCCACGCGAGGCAGCACCGCCAGGCTGAGTCGCGAGCAGAAAGGGCAGTTCGTCGCCCTGTGCTGGATCGGGCAGATCTACCGTCACTTCGAGGATCCGAAGCCGTCCTACGTGGCGAGCTGGCAGGATCTGCCCGACTGGCAGCGGGAAACCGACGCGGACATTTTCGAGCGGATCGAAGCCGAGGTTGACGGTAGCGGCATGTAGCTAGCTCGCCGAACGTCGTCGTGCCGGTATCGCCCGGCTACCGCTACCAGACGTGGGCGGCCACGGTCCCATCCCCGTTCGCCACGACCCGAGCTGCCGTACTGTGCCCGGCGTGTAGCTGATCAGATCGGCCACACTGCTGGCGCGGGAGCCTCCATGCCCCCAGGCCTCAGCCTGCCGCTCGTGGTTCGAGCACCACGACGGGAATCTCACGGTCCGTCCACGACTGGTAGCTGGCGAAATCCGCATAGGTCTCGACAAGCCGCTCCCACAGCGCTTCGCGCTCCTTCCCGGTCGCGGTGCGTGCCCGTACGTGCCGGACTTCGTCGCCGACCTGGACGCGCGTGTCGGGGTCGGCGCGCAGGTTGAGGTACCACTGCGGGTGGTGGGGCAACCCGCCCTGCGAGGCGACCACAACCAGGTTGTCACCGTCCGGCATGTACAGCAACGGGGCGGTGAAAACCGTGCCCGACTTGCGCCCTCGATGGTCGAGCAGCAAGGTGTCGACGGGGTTTCGGAAACCCGCCCCGACGCGCCACTTGCTTCCTAGCCGTCCTCCCGTGCGCCGGTACAGCCACACCTGTGCCCGGCTCATGTACTTGATGATCGCGGGAACGACAGGAGAATCCAGCCCTTTGGGACGTCGCTTGATGCTGGCCATGATCAACCAATCGGTGTGATGGGTAGCGAACGGCGTGGCTCGAACTCGAATGCCGACCCGGTGCTCACTCGGGTGACGGCGACTTCGGTGAACTCCTCGGCAGCCTCGTCTCGCTCGACGACGCGGCAGCTCCACTCCACGGGGTCGCCCTCGACCACGACATCGAGGCAGGGATCGACGGCACGGACGATGGCCTGGAGCGGCTTCACCGAGTGCGGCCCGCACAGCGCGATCCAGGCGTTGTCCTCGTGCGCGGGTGAGTGGCGCACGGTGAACCCGTCCTCGGTGAACTCGGCTCGGACGTAGGCGGCGGGGTTGAGCAGCGGGTGCAGCCGCAGCGTCCGGACCGCGCCTGCGATGCCGCCCGGCAGCCGCAGTGCGCGGTGGATGCGCTCCGCTGCGATCCCCGCGATGCCGGTCAGCTGCTTCAGGCACAGCGCCTTTGCGCCTTCGGGGTCGAGCCGATCGGATACCGCGCGAACGAACCCGAGGTTGAGCAGGTGCATCTGCAGGCACACCTCGTCGGCGATCCGCGTCAGGGCCGAGTGCGAGAACTCGGCGAAGTCGAGGTCGCTGAGCAGCGGACCCGAGTAGTCCGCCTTACCCTGCTCCCCGGCATCGATCGGATCGAGCGTGACCGAGGCTGCGCGGGACTTCCTGTTCTCGGTACAGCCCGGCGATTCGTCCACCGCCGGATGGGACTCGTCGATCGTGACCGTCCACATACAATGCGGATGCCGGTCAGGAGGCGTGCGCGGCGGCCGGTGCACCGGCCGTACCTGGGCCTTCGGGTTGGTGGCCACCGCGGTGGCGTCGAAGGTGGGGTCCTCGATGTCGTGGCACATGCCCTTGACATACTCCTGGCCCATCGGTTCGACGTCCATCAACGCACCACAGTGATCCAGGTGGAACGTGCCGTGGTTGGCGTCTTCCACGTGGTAGCGGAAGTCCATGAACTGGGGAGGGGCACCGATGTCGAGTTGCAGGCCTTTGAAGATCGTGACCACGTCGGTGCCCTGGAAGTTGAGGGCGCGTTGCATGCGCTCGGTATAGATGGGGCTGGCCGCCATCCACTCCTCGATCGCCACTTCGAGCATGCCTTCACGACCGAACTCGGAGATGCACCATGCCATGCCTGAACGATCGATCAGCTGCCCGGCCAGCAACAGCTCCGGCACCAGGTCGGCGAGATCGGTACGCGCCAGCTCGTGGTACCTACTGGTCATGTCGACAGAAGCGGACATGTTCACCCTTCTCACCAGATCGGTACCGGCGCCTTGCCTCGTGGAAAGTAGCCGGGAAGCGGTTCGCCCGAGACCGCGCGGTCGATGCGCATCTTCATCCCGTCGGACAGCGCGTCGTTGGCGATCATCTCCTGGAACACCGCCGCGGCGTTGCCGAGATCGAAGAAGTCACGCTGCCAGTTCCACTGCCAGTCACCGCCGTACCGGAACCAACTCCCGCCGATACCCGGCACCTCGTAGTGGCTGCCATCAGGCCGCGTCGCTGCCGCGATCTGCTTCCAGAAGCCGATCACCTCGCCGCTGCGATCGTCGATGACGATGCTCTGGTAGGGATACGTCCAGCCTTCGAGACCTGCCATCTCCTGACCGAGGGCGATCTCCCGGATCTCCTCCCTGCCCACGGCCATGAAGTCCTGATCAGGACCCATGTTCCAACCGTAGGTGGCGTGTTCGGTGTACATGTCCGCCAGCGGGCGCCAGTCACCCAGTTCCTCGCAGCGCTTGTTCTCGTCGAGCCAGCGCCGCACCATCTCGTCCAGTTCCTCGCGCGGATACGAGGGCATCGCCTTCACTCCCTGTGTCGTCGGTGTCTACTCGGAAAGCATCAGCGCCTGGGTCGGGCAGTACTGCACCGCGCGCCGCGCGTCGTCCCGATACTCCTCGCCCGGCTGATCGTCGAGGATCTCGACCTTCCCGTTCTTCGGTACGGAGAACAGCTCGGGAGCCTCGACCTCGCACATCGCGTGCCCCTGGCACAGATCGAGGTCAGCGCTGAGTCGCATGTCATCCTCCTCGTTCACGCCGGTGTCACGTTGATTCCCGTAGTGGAGCTTCCGGTTCCACCTCGAGCAAGGTCAGGTGCACACCACGAGGTACCGAGATCGCGGTCGTGACCGCGTCGGCGATATCCCCAGGGCGCAGGAAGTAGGAATGGCGGGCGAATCCCCAGTGGACCCAGTCCTGCAGCACGGCCTCGGCCTCATGGGCATCCCAGTCCATACCCATCCCGGTGCTCGTCGGGCCGGGCCGCACGATGGAGGCGCGCACACCGGTACCTTCCAGCTCCTTCTGCATGGTCCTGGCCATCGCTTCCAGCCCGGACTTGGCAGGCACGTACCCGCCTACCCGTGGTCGCGGTGCCGGCACCACGTCGGAGCCGATGATCACCACATCGCCTCGCTGTCGCTCGATCATCCCCGGCACGACCTCGGCGACCAGCCGGTGCGCTCCGGCGAGGTGCACATCGATCTGCCGCAGGAACGCCTCAGGGTCCTGCTCGTGGATCAGCCCGGTATCCAGCTCGCCCGCACCGGAGACCGCGATCTCGATAGGCCCCAGGGCGTTCGTCGCCTCGGCGACGAAGCCGTTGACCGAATCGGTCTCCGCCACATCGAGCTTCAGCGCGATCGCCTCACCACCGCCTGCCCGGATGCTCTCGGCGACCTGCTCGCACACCTCCACCCGCCGAGCGCCGAGCGCCACCGGGTGACCGTGCCCTGCCAGCGCTCGGGCGGTCGCTTCCCCGATGCCGGACGAGGCACCGGTGACCACGACAGGCCGGCGCTGCGGGTGCGGGTCGAACCTGGGCATGTCAACCGACCTCCACGTTGATGGGAAGCTTCGCGAAGCCGCGAACGTTGGTGGAGTGCACCCGCTCGGCCTGTACGGCGTCCACCTCGTACGACGAGACACGCTGGACCAGCTCGGTCAGCGCGATCCGCGCTTCCAGCCGCGCCAGGTGCGCGCCGAGGCAGAAGTGGGTGCCACCGCCAAAGCTGGCCAGCTGCGCTGCGCGATCCCTGTCGAGATCGAAGCTGTCGGGCCGCTCGAACACCCGGCCGTCGCGATTGGCGGAACCGACGAGCAGCAGCACGCGGGCACCACGAGGGACCAGGTTCCCGTAGTAGTCCAAGTCTTCCGCGGCGGTACGGACGATGATCTGGCTCGACGTGTCGTAGCGCAGGGTCTCTTCGATCCAATCCGGAACCCGGTCGGGATCGGCCAGTGGCTTGGCAAGCTGGTCCGGGTTCTGCCATCCCCAGTACACCGCGTTGCCGAGCAACTTGGTCGTGGTCTCGTTTCCCGCCACGACCATCAGGAACAGGAAGCCGATGATCTCGTCGTCACTCAGCCGGTCGCCGTCGATCTCGGCATCGAGCAGGGCGGAGGTGAGGTCGTCGGTCCGTTCGGTGCGGCGCTGCGCCACCATGTCGGTGTAGTACTCGATGAGCCGCATCGCCGCTTCCATCGCCGAGCGTGGCACGTCGAGCACATCCTCCTCGCGGTGCATCACCGCGTCCGCCAGCGCGCGGACCTCGTCGCGATCGGCAGGGGGCACGCCCATGAGTTCGGAGATGACGTCCATCGGCAGCTTGCCCGCGAACTCGGCAATGAAGTCGAACTCCCCCTTGGCCAGTGCCGGGACGAGGTAGGTCCGGGTCAGCTCGAGGATGCGTTGTTCGAGCCTGCGGACCCGCCGTGGCGTGAATCCTTGTGAGACCAGTGAGCGCATGCGCATGTGACGCGGGTCGTCCATCGCGAGGAACGACATCGTCTTGTGCGCGTGTGGACCGTATGCCGCCGGATCGAGCGACACCCCGTTCGCGCTCGACAGCCGGGTACTGTCCCGGAAGGCAGCCGTCACATCCTCGTAGCGCGACAACGCCCAGAAGTCCAACTCCTCGTTCCGGTAGATCGGCGCCTCGTCCCGCAATCTCGCGTACGTGGGATACGGATCCTCGTGGAAGCCGTAGTCGTACGGGTTGAACACGACCGCCTGGCCAGCGACGTGTGTCATGATCGGCCCTCCATGATCAGTCGGGCGGACGACTCCAGCTGATCTGCCATCCGCTCGTACGAGCCATAACCGAGTCCGGTGTGGATGAACGCTCCGACAAGGGAGGTCTCGAGCGTCCGCAGGACCGCGGGATCGGCGTCTTCTCCCAGCGCCTCGCTGAGCCTGCGGTGCCACTCGCGCCCGATCTCCTCCCTGAGGTGGATGACGTCGGGATCGTCACCGAGCAGGGCCGCGGTACAGGCCGAGGCGAGCTCGGGTTCGTCGACCACGAGTAGGGCAAGTTGCCGCAGGACGGTGACCACACGCCCCACCGCCGATGGCTCAGCCGTCGCCTCCTGAGGAAGGTCGCGCAGCCGCCGCCAGAAAACCTCGGTTACCAGGTGGTTTTTCGACGAGAAGTAGGTGTATGCGGTCGCGGGTGCCACCCCACCACGCGCCGCCACATTCCGCACCGTCAACGCCGAGTAGCCCACCGCACGCAGTTCCTCCACGGCGGCGTCGGTCAACCGACGCACCGTATCGGCCTGCCGCGGACTGAGTCGCCGTCGGGTGGACTCCTGGGCGATCGAACGACTGGACATATGTCTGGACACTACTACAGTGTCACAGGCACGGCAAGCCTTGCCACTGTGCTGGACATCTGTCTAGACTATTGTCTATGAGTCTGGAAGTGGCGCGTGAGGGAGATCGTGTACCGGTGTGTCACCAGCTACTGGTGTCCGAGGTGATCAGCGAGACCGCCGACGCGGTGTCGCTGATCTTCGAGCTGACCAGCTACCAGGAGGAACGGTTCGGGTACCGACCCGGGCAGTTCCTCACGCTCCGGCTGCCCACCCCGGACGGCCAACTCGCGCGTTGCTACTCGCTATCCAGCTCGCCGCACACCGACAACGCCCTCAAGGTAACGGTCAAGCGCGTGGCAGGCGGGCGCGCGTCGAATTGGATCTGCGATCACGTCACGCCGGGCACCGTACTCGACGCCCTCGAACCCGCGGGAATCTTCACCCCACGCTCCCTTGATGACGACGTCCTGCTACTGGCCGCCGGGAGCGGGATCACGCCGGTCATGTCCATCATCAAGTCGCTCCTCACGGTGGGTACCGGATCCATCGTGCTCTGCTACGCGAACCGCGACGAGGCTTCGGTCATCTTCGCTGAGGAACTGCGGCGGCTGGAACTCGCACATCCCGGTCGGTTGACGGTGCGGCACTGGTGGGAATCCGTCAGCGGCACACCGACCGAGGACGGGATCGGCGAGCTCATCGCGGGCGACACCTTCAGCGAGGTGTTCGTGTGCGGGCCGAAACCCTTCATGAACCTCGCCCGCAGGGCACTCCGTGCCAACGGCATCGATCGGTCCCGGATCCAAATCGAGCGTTTCGCCTCCCTGGGCGGCGACCCGTTCGACGGCGCGGTCGCCGCCGGGCGGCATGGACACGCGGGGGGTACCGGCTCCTCCCGCCTCGATCTCGATACCGGCGGGCAGCGGCGCACCATCGACTGGCCCTCCGATACCCGGCTGCTCGATCTCCTGCTAGCGCACGGCGTCGACGCGCCGTCCTCCTGTGGGGAAGGTGTCTGCGCCTCGTGCGAGTGCCGGGTCGTCGAAGGTGAGGTGCGGATGGTCAACAACCAGGTCCTCGACGAGGAGGACATCGCCGAGGGTTACGTACTCGCATGCCAGGCGCTGCCTGCCACGCCCTCGGTCCACATCAGCCTCGAATGAACTCGACCGGCGAACCGGAACGAAGTTCGCCGACAGCAACGAAGGGAGCCCCCATGAACACGCGGCGACAACGCGGACTCGACATGATGCGCCAGGTGTACGGCTGGGACTTCGAGGACGGCCCCGGCGACTTCTTCGCGACCACGGCGGATCACCTGTTCGCCGATATCTGGTCCCGTCCCGGCCTGACGATCCGGGAACGCCGCCTGCTGCTCCTCGGAGCGCTGGCGGCGCAGGGATTGGACGACGTCGCGGGGATCCAAGCCGGGGCGGCGCTGCACAACGCGGAGCTCGACACGGCGCAGCTCCGTGAGATCGCCCTGTTCTTGACGCACTACGTCGGGTGGCCGCTCGGAACCAAGCTCACCATGGCGATCGAGAACGTCATCGCCAACAGCGCCGAGCAGGATGGGAGCTCAACCGAGCCGAACAGGTAAGTCGACGGTGGCGGTCCCGCGGCTGGAGGGCGCTCATTCCCGGTCGCCCTCCAGCGACAGTGCGACCTTGGGGCACGAACGCACCGCGCGGCGCACTCGCTCCTCGGAGTCAGCTCCTGGCTGGTCGAGGAGGTGCAGGTTGTCGTCCTCGTCAAGCTGGAAGATCTCGGGAGCGATGCCTTCACAGACCCCGTTGGCCTCGCAGGCCTGGTGATCAACGACGACTCTCATGGTCCCTCCGGGAGTTCACGTCCACAGCTGAACCGGCATTTCCTTGATGCCGTTGATGAAATTGGACCGGAGCCTGCGCACGGGTCCGGCGAGCCGGATACCGGGCAGCCGTTCGGCGAGGGTTTCGAACAGCACCCGCAGTTCCAGGCGGGCCAGGTGGGCGCCGAGGCAGAAGTGCGGCCCGCCACCACCGAAGGTGATGTGCGGGTTCGGTTCCCGAGTGATGTCGAAGGTGTGCGGGTTGTCGAAAACGCTCTCGTCGCGATTGGCCGAGGGGTAGAACAGGATCACCTTGTCGCCCGCGCTGACCGGCTGATCACCGATCACCGTGTCCCTGGTCGCGGTGCGGCGGAAGTCCATGACCGGGGTGACCCAGCGCAGGATCTCCTCGACCGCTGAGGGAACCAGCGCGCGGTCCTGCTGGATCCGCTGCCACTGCTCCGGATGTTCCAGCAACGCCAGCATCCCGCCGGAGGCTGCGTTCCTGGTCGTTTCGTTGCCCGCGACGATCAGCAACACGAAGAACATGTTGAACTCCAGATCCTGGAGCACGTCGCCGTTGCTGTCGGGCTGGATCATCTTCGTGACGATGTCGTCGCGCGGCTCGGCACGTCGCCGCTGGGCCAGTTCGCCCGCGTAGGCGAAGATCTCGGTCGCGGCGGCCGCACCGTCAGAACCCTCGACCTGGAACTCCGGGTCATCGAACCCGATCATCCGGTTCGACCAGTCGTAAAGCCGTTCCCTGTCCTCGCCGGGAACACCCATGAGCTCAGCGATCACAGCCAGCGGCAACTGCGCGGCGATGTCGTGCACGAAATCCGCCTGAGGCTGCCGCGCGACGTCGTCGACCAGCTCGTGACACACCTCGCGGATATGATCCTCGAGCTTGCCCACCATGCGAGGAGTGAACCCGCGGTTGACCAGGTTGCGCTGCCTGGTGTGGCTCGGCGGGTCCATATTGACCATCATGGCCCGCTGCATCTCGATGACCTCGTCATCGAAGTCCGCGAGCATGGCCGTCCCCCGGTACGACGAGAAGGTATCCGGGTCCCGCGACACGGCGACCACGTCCTGATACCTGGTCACCGCCCAGAAGCCACGGCCTCGCGCATCCTCGGGATGCCAGTGCACCGGATCCGCCCGGCGAAGCTCGTCGAAGAACTCGTGCGGGACGCCCTGCTCGTAAACATCCGGATCGTGCAATCTGACCGTGGCCGAACCCATAGCTCACCTCGCTCCTGCGCGGAATCCTCACCGATTCCGCCGTGCCGCCCTGACTCAAGGCCAACCGAGCTACGGGCCACGGTAACAGGATGACTGTACACTTGTCCAGTCATGTGTTTACCGTGGCCCGTAAGGGGCTGAACGTGACGTTCAGCGCCGTAGACGGAACGGAGGTCACGTTCGGCTCGCGGGCTGTTCGTCGGTGGTGCCCTGCGGTTCATGCCATACGGCTACCGCAGCGCGACGGCGGGCCACCTACGATGGTGGTTGCGCGGGCGGCGGTCATCGTGGGGCTGGCTGTCGCGCGCGGTACGCATGACCGGCTGGTGAGATACGAGGCGCTCAGGTGAAGATCGACAATAGTCCCGCCCGTGGTACGCGTGACCTCCTGCCCGATGTGGTGGCTGCGCGCGATCATGTTGCCGGGCGCATCGAGGAGGTGTATCGCCGGTTCGGCTACCGGCGTATCGAGACGCCTGCGCTGGAGCGGATCGAGCGGCTGACTGGTGGTCAGGGTGGCGAGAACGAGAAGTTGATCTTCCAGGTCCTGCGGCGCGGGCTGAGTTCGGAGTTGCCTGCCGGTACCGATCCGAGGGAGCTTGTCGATCTGGGGTTGCGCTTCGACTTGACGGTTCCGTTGGCGCGTTACTACAGCCAGTATCGTTCGGAGTTGCCGCAGCCGTTCCGGTCGTTTCAGTTCGGCCCTGTCTGGCGTGCCGAGCGCCCGCAGAAGGGCCGGTACCGGCAGTTCCACCAGTGCGATATCGATCTGATCGGTGAGCAGGGCGTGCTCGCCGAGGTCGAGTTGATCGAGGCCACGACGCAGGCGCTGGCGGCTGTCGGGTTGAGCGGCACCACGGTTCGGTTGTCGGATCGTCGGCTGCTGGCTGCGCTCGCCTCGGCGTGTGGCGTGCCGGAGGAGGCGCAGGCCGGGTTCTTCATCACCGTGGACAAGCTCGACAAGATTGGCTGGGACGGAGTGGGCGAGGAGCTGCGTGACCAGCGTGGTGTGTCGGCCGAGGTGGTCGAGCGGGTGCGGGGCGCGATCGAGTCGCTCAGCGAAGCCCCGGCAGGCAAGGTGGTCGACGTGCTGGCTGACGTCGTGCCGACGGTTCCCGAGCAGGTCACGCGGGACCTTGCGACCACGATCTCGTGCCTGGAGCAGTTTCCCGAGCAGGCGGCGCGATGGACGTTCGACCCCACCCTGGTGCGCGGGATGGGCTACTACACCGGCCAGATCTTCGAGGTCAGCCACCCTGCCGCCGCTGGCTCGATCGCCGGTGGTGGTCGCTACGATCAGCTGATCGGGCGGTTCCTTGGAACGGATGTTCCTGCTTGTGGGTTCTCCATCGGGTTCGAGCGCATTGTTGATCTGGCTACGGCTCCGGTTCCGGCTGACCACGTGGCTGTGCTGTACGAGGCCGACGTCCCGGTCGAGCAGGCACTGGATGTCGCCCGGCGCCTGCGCGGCGAGGGGCGCACGGTGTCCGTGGTTCGCCGTAGCGGCAAGCTGTCCGCGCAGCTCGACCGGCTCGAAGGCACGCACGTGACCTCGGTTGTGCACGTGCAGAATGAGCACGATGCCCACCAGCTTCCACCGGAGCGAAAGCTACGGGGCGAGTCGGAATAGGCAGGGTCGTGGTTAGGACCACGATCGTAGCCACAGCTCTGCGCACAGCAGGTTGACCAGTGGCCACAATCGGCCGGTGTGCCCGAGCGCAGCGGCGGATACCGCGTCGAGTGCCCGCCTGCGATCGATGATGTCCTGCTGTGCCAGGAGTCCGTCGCCCACGAGTTCCCGCACCGAGGTGAGGTTGGCGCGAATGCCTCGTTGCCATGTGGCGGTATGTTCGCCTTTGTCACAGCGTCGCACCGCCTGTTCCGGAAGGTGATCACGCATGGCCGTGCGCAGCAGCTTGCGATCGGTGTACGCGTCGATCATCGCATCGAGTCGGGTTCGCAGCCCGAGCTCGATCAAGGGTTGGGACAGCAAGGGGAATGCTGTTCGTGCCGCGCGGCGACCGCTATGTCCCACGCCGATCGCACAGCTGAGCAACGTCAGTTCGACGGCTTGAGCGGCCTTGCCCGCAGGCAGTGCCGCTCCCGAAGCTGGCTGCATCGCAAGTGACGGGACCACGGGGTCCACGGCTTCACGGTTGAGCCAGAGGGGCCGGTCGACCTCGGGGCAGAGTTGCTCCATCGGCGCGGAGCGACCTCGACGCCGAGCCAGTCTCCGTCGAGCGAGCTGCGTCATCAGCGCCACTATGGGGATTCCCGTCCGCCAGCTGACCGCTACCACCTGGCGGAACGCATCGCGGATCCCGGCGTTGTGCAGATGATCGTCGAGGTACCACGGCCAGCCGGGTCGAGCGACGAAGACGTGATCGCCCCCGGTCCCGGCCATGATCACGCGGCAGCCGTGTCGTTCCGCGAGGCGTTGGTGTGCGGCTGTGAGCGACTGCCATGCGCACGTCGCTGTTGGCGCGTCCCAGCGATCTTTCCAGGACTCCACCGGGGTGAGTGGTAGGGCCTCGCTGGCATCGATGACGTGGAGCTCGATGCCGAGGTGGTGTGCGATACTGCGGGCGTAGGTATGTTCGTCGGCCAGCGCCGACTCGGGATGATGAAAGTGCCCCCCGATGACTCGCCGACCGCTTGCGACCAGTGAGCGAGCAATGACGGCGGAGTCGAGTCCGCCGGACAGCTCCACGTACACCCTCTCCGCGTCCCCGGCCCATGTGTCGACGCAGGTGTCCACCCAGTGGCGCAGCGACTGCGGGGACGGCGCACGGCCGCTGGCGTCGGCGGCGATCGCGAGCGGTGTCCACCGGACGTACTCGTTGCGCTCGTGCATCGTCACCTCCCGACGCCTTCCTGGCAACAGCCTGCGTACGCCCGTCAGGCCCGTCGCGGTGGTCGGTAAGTTGCCGTGGAGCAGGTAGTCGCCGAGGTACGACCAATCGAATCCGGGCTGGTGTCCCGCCAGCTCGACCAGTTCGGCCAGGCGAGAACCGAACACGATACCGGACTGATAGGGCATCCAGAAAAAGGTCCGGAATCCCACGTGGTCGACCTGAAGCACCAGCCGCTGCGCGTTCGCGGTCAGCGCCGCATACGCACCCCACGCTCGATCGATGAATGCTGTGGCCGCGTCCACCTGCACGAACGTGAGTTGCGACGTGCGGGTATCCGGGCATACCGGATGCCCGGACAGCCACCCGAGGAGGGCACCAACCTGCCTACCCTGCGTGTCCCGGATCCGATACACACCCTCCCCATCGGCAGCCCCCGACGACACGGCCCAAGCGCATCCTGGAATGGCGTGTACCGAGTCGCCTCCGCTGAGCAGGGCAAGACGTTCCTGTATGTGGAAGTCGTCATGAACTCCCCAGTACCCGAGCAGTTCCATATCGCGTCCTACTCAGACCGAAACGAGTCGGGCCAGCCCGTCGGACACTTCCGCGCGATCGTTGATCACCTCACCATTGACCTCCACCCAGGCATGCGCCACAAAGGGATACTTCTGCACTCCGATGACGAACTCCGCCGCAATTCCCAAGCGCCACAAGTGCGCGGCCAACCCCGCAGAGCCGCTCAGGCACTGCACCTGCCGTGGATACAACGAACGTGCCCACAAGTGCCCTCGAACTACAGCGGCGACTCTCTGCTCGTGAAGCCTGCGCTCCTGCCGCGAGCACCCAGCACGACGCTCGACCAACCACGACAGTAATCCAGCGATGCCCAGCCGTTGCCTCACCGTCTCCGCACAGTGGACAAACCAGACCGACCGAACAACGCCGAGCAGGCCAGGAGACACACCCGACCGCGCCACGCGACTCCGATACGGTAACCAGGAGTAACTCGACACCCCACGGGGATCATGCGGAACCGGCAGACAGAACCCCCCGGTCGTCATCGGTGCTCGCATGAGCAGCCTCTGACGTAGAAGGGCATCCAGCATGAGCTGCTGCTGCGGTGACAGGTGTGCAACATCCCCGCGAAGCGCCATCCAGTCAACGCGACTCGCCCTCGAATCGAGCGCCAGGTACCGATCACGCTTCACATCAAGGGCAATCAGCTCACCGCCATCGGCTGCGAGATAGACCCCCGGGCCCGGGACCACGCCACAGCGCGGCCCTGGGCCCGCGTAGCGCGGATCAGACATGCGACCTCTGCGGAACACCGGCCTCCGAGTGCGGACCGGCAATACCCAACGTGAGATCGCTGGCAGCGCCGAGCTCTGACACGAACTCCTCCTTCTCTGCCACATCAGCACTCACAGAGAGCACGACAACGTCCTGTTCGGTCATAGGACCACCTTCCTCCTAGATTTCCTTACCTCCGCACCGGTGAGATACCTACGCCTATAGATCACCGATGCGAGTCTCGCGCGACACTCCTCCCGACGTTGCTTGCCGAGATGCCCCCAGCCGGTCACGCTCGCTACCCCCGGACGCGCGGCCCATTCGCTCGGCGAGGGTGGTGGTGGCGGTGGTGTAGATGTGGTCGGCGGGGCCGGGCTGCCATCCGCTCTGGCTGGGGTGGATGTGCCAGGTGAGGGTGCCGGCCAGGGTGCGGGTCGGCGGCAGGGGGATCAGCTCGCCGGCCTGGGCCACGGCCAGGTCCGGGATCCCGGCCGGAGGTGCGATGCCCGGTGTGATCACCAGAGCGGCGCCGTGGGGGCCGAGCATGACCGGGCACACGGGGCCACGGTCGCTGGCGTGGGTGAGGGTGGCGGTGGCCAGCCAGACCGGCAGGTACAGCACGGTGAGCTGCTCCCCGGCACGCGCCAGGATGCTGTAGGGGGCCAGCGACCACCAGTGCCACACCCGGCGCGGATCACGCAGGGTCCGCGCCCCGCGCAGCACCGGCACCAGACCGGGGGCCGGGTCGCCGGTATGGCCCCGCAGGTAGCGCAGCCCGTCACAGGCCGCGCCCGGGATCACCCCCCAGCCGTGGGCGGCGTAGTCCACCGCCGCCTCCCGCAGCCGGGCATGCTCCGGGCTCCACACACACCGCGCCCGCAACTCCGCATCAGGCAGTGGCGCGCTCATCGCCACTCACCCCCTCCCGCCGCCGAGCCGGGGTGGTGGGACGCGGCGAGCCCGACCGCAGGAAGGGGAGCCGGGACAGATCGAGCCCGCCGCGAGTCTGCACGTACGGCCGGGCCCCCGGCCCGGCCGGAACCAAGCACCCTGACCAGTGCCGCCAGCAGCCGCCGCACACCGCCACGACCGCGCCGTGGCCGGACCGTCCCGGCAGGCGGCTGCAGCGCCTGTACACACGCGGGGCAGGCCGGCAACGGCTCGGCGATCATCGGCGCAGCGGCGAATCGCACCCCGCACACCGCCCGATACATCCCACTGCCCCGGGCGACCGCCTCGGCCATCACCCCACAGGCCACCGCATGATCAACACGACCCGCCGCAACCGTCACCCACACCGGGCGCCGGTACCTCAATGCCGGAGAGCTGGGCCGAAGGGACCCGTCAGTGCCCATGCGGTACTGGAGGGCCCATTCGGCCCGGCCCGCATGCGGCCGTACCGGAGTCCCACTCAGCTCGTTCGCTTGCCATCGCACGTCCACTACGATTCCTCAGCGGCGAGCGATCACACAGTGTTATTGGCAGTGACAGTTGGGTGACATGGTGATGCGCCCGTATCACCGGAACATCACCTCGCCAATCGTTACCTCTCGATGGCACACTCGGCGGGAAGGTGCTGGCTTCCAGGGGAGATGTCATGTCCAACGAGCTACCGGCGTGGTCACAGCGCATCCGGTCACTCCGGGAGGCACGGGGGCTCTCACAGCACGAAGCCGTCCAGGCAATGCGAAACCATTCCGAGAAGGCGCTACCTGAACAAGATCACTTACTGAGGCGCTGGAAGGCGTGGGAACTGGGGGAGAACAGACCAGGGGTTCAGTACGCCCCGCTGATCGCAGCCGCGCTCGGAACGGTGACGGCTGCGCTGTTCCCGCCCGAGCACAGCAGCGCACGCAGGCTGGAAGTCCTGAGCGCTACCGGCATGGACACCCTGGAGATCGTCAGCAGGCTGAGTTCGTCCGATGTCACCGACTCCACGCTCGACGGGGTCCGCATCACCGTCGACAAGCTGTGCTCCGAGTATCCGTACATGCCACCTGATCAGCTCATCGCTGAGGGCCGCCAGTGGCTACGACGCATCGTCGAGCTGCAAGAACAGCGACTCACGTTCCGGCAGCGCAAGGAAACCCTGGAGCTCGCAGGATGGCTGGCCCTGCTCGTCGGCTGCCTCGAACACGACACCGGTGATCCTCGAGCTGCCGAGGCCACCAGGAAGATGGCCTTGAAGCTCGGTACGGACGTCAATCATGGCGGAATCCTCGGATGGGCTCACGAGATGCGCGCATGGTTCGCGTTAACCGCAGGTGACTACCGGGGGGTGCTCGCAGCAACCGAAGCAGGGCAGCAAGCAGCTGGCAGCCACAGCGTGAGCGTGCAGCTGCTCGCCCAGGAAGCCAAGGCGTGGGCGCGAATGGGCGAGGCGAAGGAGATGGAAGCGGCCCTGGAGAAGGGCCGCACGCTGCTGGAATCCTTGCCCTATCCGGAGAACACGGACCATCACTTCGTCGTCGACCCCGCCAAGTACGACTTCTACGTCATGGACTGCTACCGACATATCGGCCACGACCGGCTCGCACGCACGCTTGCCGATCACGTCCTCCGCACCAGTACCGACTTCGACGGCCACGAACGGAAACCCATGCGCGTCGCCGAAGCCTGGATCACACACGGCGTCGCCGCCGCCAGGGAAGGCGAACTCAACGAAGCCGTGTCGTATGGACGGCGCGCACTCAACGGTGACCGGAAGTCCCTCCCGTCACTGGCGTTGGTAGCTCAAGACCTCGCCTCCGTACTCGACACCCAGTACCCGAAGGAAGCCGAAGCCCGAGCTTACCTGGACGAGCTGCGCGCGATTCATCGCGCGAACTCGCGCGCATAAGCGGGACTGACTCGTGGCCGCTCCCCTTCGGACCATGAGCTGAACGTGGCCTTCGTTCCCTCTAGGGCGCCGAACGTCACGTTCAGCTCCCCGCCGCGCCGTCGCGCTCGGCGCGGATCTCGAGGGCCACGTCGATGATCATGTCTTCCTGGCCGCCGACGTAGCGTCGCTCACCGCAGCGGTAGAGGATCTCGTGGGCGGGCACCCCGTAGCGCTCGGCGGCACGCTCGGCGTGCAGCAGGAACGAGGAGTACACCCCGGCGTAGCCTTGCACGATCGAGGAGCGATCCATCACCGGCAGCCGGGTGATGAACGGTTTCACCACGTTCTCGGCGGCGTCCATCAAGCCATCGGCGTCGACCCCGGTTCGTGTCCCGATCCGGTTGAACGTGGCGGCCAGCACCTCGGTCGGCGAGTTGCCCGCCCCAGCGCCCAGCGCGACCAGCGAGCCGTCGATCTGCCGCGCGCCCGCGCGGTAGCACAGCACCGAATTGGCCACGCCGAAACTGAGGTTCTGGTGGCCGTGGTAGCCGACCTGCGCGTCATCGCCGAGCTCGGCGACCAGCGCCGCCACCCGGTCCGAGGCATCCTCCAGGATCAGTGCGCCTGCCGAGTCGACGACGTAGACGCACTGGCATCCGGCGTCGGCCATGATCCGGGCTTGTTTCGCGAGCTCCTCCGGCGTGGTCATGTGCGAGAGCATCAGGAACCCGACTGTCTCCAGCCCGAGATCCCGCGCGGCCTGGAAATGCTGGATGGAGACATCGGCCTCGGTGCAGTGCGTGGCGATCCGGACCGCCCCGGCACCCAGATCGGCCGCGGCCCGCAGGTCGGTCACCGTTCCCAGCCCTGGGAGCAGCAGCACCGCGATCCGCGCCCGCTGCGCTTCCTCGACCGCGGCCGCGATCAGCTTGCGCTCGTCGACCAGCGAGAAGCCGTAATTGAAGGTGGAGCCGCCCAGCCCGTCGCCGTGGGTGACCTCGATCAGCGACACCCCAGAGGCATCCAGCGCCCGCACGGTGTCCCGCACCTGCTGCTCGGTGAACTGATGCGCCATCGCGTGGCTACCATCCCGCAACGTGGTGTCGACGATCCGCACGTCCCGCTCCACACCGTCGTCGCTGAAGATACTCATACCCGCACCCCCGTGTCCTGCTCGATGATCCGCTGCGCCAGCAGCTCGCCCACCTGGGAAGCGGCGGCCGTCATGATGTCCAGGTTGCCCGCGTACGTCGGCAGGTAGTCGCCATTACCGGCGACCTCGAGGAACACCGCAACGCGAGCGCGGCCGTCCCAGCCGGGACGCGGGTCGTCGTACTGCGGCTCGGCCTTGAGGGTGTAACCGGGCACGTACTCCTGCACGTCGCGCACCATGCGGCGGATCGAGTCGGTGATCGCGTCCCGGTCGGCATCGGGGTCGATCGCACAGAACACCGTGTCCCGCATGATCATCGGCGGCTCGACCGGGTTGATAATGATGATCGCCTTGCCCCTGGCCGCCCCACCGACGGTCTCGATGCCGTGCGCGGTGGTCTCGGTGAACTCGTCGATGTTCGCCCGGGTGCCAGGGCCTGCCGAACGCGAGGACACCGAGGCCACAATCTCCGCGTACGGCACAGGGGTGACGCGGGAAACCGCGTGCACGATCGGGATGGTCGCCTGCCCACCGCAGGTGATCATGTTGATGTTCGGTGCGGTCAGCTGGGCGGAGATGTTGACCACCGGGCAGGTGAACGGGCCGAGCGCGGCAGGGGTCAGGTCCACCGCCTGGATACCGGCCTCGGCGTAGCGGGGCGCGTTGGCCGCGTGCGCCTTCGCCGAGGTCGCCTCGAACACCAGGTCCGGCAGCTCAGGCCGCTCGAGCAGCCAGTCCACGCCGCCCGGCGAGGTCTCCAGGCCGAGCTCGGCGGCCCTGGAGAGCCCTTCCGAGGCGGGGTCGACCCCCACCATGTATCGCACGTCGACCGAGTCGCTACGTCGCAGCTTGGCCAGCAGGTCAGTGCCGATATTGCCCGACCCGACGATCGCCGCGACGGCCTTGCCGTCCCGCATCACTCACCTCATTCGTCCACCGGAGTGCCTCCGCCGCCTTCACACTCCATCGCGGTGTCGGGCACACTCAACACATGCGTCCCGCTCAGCGGAACGAACCGCAGCGCAGCGACCCGTCGACGACGGCCCGTGTCTGCGCGCTGCTCACCGCCTTCCGCCCCGGTGACGAGGCGTTGAGCGTCTCCGAGCTGGCGCGCCGCGCGGGCCTGCCGAAGACCAGCACGCACCGGCTGGTGTCGCACATGATCGCCAACGGTCTGCTGGAACGCGACGGCGCTGCGGTGCGGCTGGGCCTGCGACTGTTCGAGATCGGGCAGCTGGCCATCCGACAGCGCGGCCTGGTCGACTCCGCCCGCCCGCACCTGGCCGACCTGCGCGAGGCGACTCGCAACACGGTGCACCTGGCCGTGTTGGAAGGCACCGAAGTCGTCTACCTCGACGTGCTGCGGGGACCGGATGCCCCCCGGCTGCCCTCGCGTATCGGCGGGCGGTTCCCGGCGCACGCCACCGGGGTGGGCAAGGCGATCCTGGCGCATGCCGGCGAACAGGCGGTCGAGAAGGTGCTCGAGACGAGCCTGCCCGCGGTGAGCAGGCGGACGATCACCTCGCCCGCGATCCTACGCAAGCAGCTGGCCACCATCCGCGCCGAGGGTGTGGCTTACGACCTCGAGGAGTCCGGCGTCGGCGTGGTCTGCGCTGCCAGCCCGGTGCTGGACGGTGAAGGCGCGGCCGTCGCGGCGATCTCGATATCCGGCTGGAGCAACCGGATGCGCACCGAGCGGATTGCCCCTGCGGTACGCACCGCCGCACTCACCCTCTCGCGCAAGCTGCGCTGAACCGCTCGCTACTCTCGGATCGCCATGTCGATCTGGGAACGTTTGCAGGGGCCGCTTGTGGGGGCCGCGGCGCTCGCCGGGTTGGTCCTTGGCCTCGCGGTGCCGGTCGCCCCGCTGGCGGGGCAGCTGGTGCTGCCTGCTCTGCTGGTGATGCTGGCGGCGATGTTCGTTCAGGTCGACGCCGGGCAGCTGCGGGAGGCCGGCCGTGCCCGCACGGTCGTGGCGACCAGCCTGCTGCTCAACTTCGTGTGGACCCCGCTGCTGGCCTGGGCGCTGGGAGCCGGTCTGCTCGGGGACTCCCCCGACCTGCGCCTCGGGCTGCTGCTCCTGCTGGTCACCCCGTGTACCGACTGGTACCTGGTGTTCACCGGGCTGGCGCGCGGGCACCTCGGCGTGGCCGCGGCGTTGCTGCCGATCAACCTGGTACTGCAACTGCTCCTGCTGCCGGTCTACGTGCTGCTGCTCGGCGGCGCCGCGATCGGCGAGGCCGCGTTCATCGACGCGGGCACGGTGGTCCGTGCGGTGCTTCTCGTGCTGCTGGTGCCGCTGCTGGCCGCCATGGTGCTGCGGTGGGCCACCCGAGCCGCGTTCGGCACCTTGTGGCGGGACCGGACGCTGGTACCGTTCGCGGAGCGGGCTGTGCCGCCGCTGCTGTACCTGGCGGTACTGGCGATGTTCGCCTGGCAGGCAGAGACGGTGGTCGAGCATGGCCTGACCGTGGCCGCGCTGCTGGCGCCGCTCGCGGTGTTCTTCGCCATCACCCCCGTGGTATCCACAGTGCTCGGCCGTGCGCTGCGTATTCCGGAGCCGCATCGGGTCACGCTGACCATGACCACGGTGGCGCGCAACTCACCGATCGCGCTGGCACTGGCGGTAGCCGCGTTTCCCGACCGCCCGCTCATCGCGGTCAGCCTGGTGATCGCCCCGCTGATCGAGCTGCCCGTGCTCGCGGTGATCAGCCAGCTGCTCCGGATCCCCGCCGATCGAGCACCTTGAGCCAGAAGGCTATAGCTGCTCGATCTCCGCTACGAGCCACTGGTCCTCGACCAGTTCGGCTGTCACATCCAGCGTGGCCGCCCGGGATCGCGGGTCCCCGTCCCCGCTGCGGAACTGCTGGTCGAGGAAGACCAGCAGCTCGGCCCGTTCCTCGTCGAGCTGCCGCACGCCGACCGAACGCACCGTGGACGTCCGCACCGCCTCCTCGGCCTCCGCCTGCTCGGCCAACCGGTCGAAGCGCTCCCGGTAGTCCTCGGCCGCCTGCCCGGTCAGTGCCAACTCGATCGCTCGCTCGGTGCGTTCCAGGTTGGCGTAGTCGTACGAGAACGCTGCCCGTAGCGCGGTGCTGACCTGCTCGATCACCTCGCTGGTGGCATCCGGGTCAGCCAGCGCCGCGTTGCCGGCCGCCGGGTGGGTGCGCAGCTCGTACGCTCGCCAACCGGACCACATCGCGCTGGCCAACGCGAGGACGAGCACCGCGGCAAGGCAGCCGAGCAGCACCCGGCGAGCACGTCCAGCCACGTTCGCGCTGCTCATGACACCGCCTCCACCCTGATGAGCCGCCAACCCTCACCGGTGTCGGACAGCTCGGCGTTGACCCGGCGGGTCTGCGTGGCCGGGTCGTCCCCGCCCACCGACACTTCGACGGCGAGCACGGCGATCACCCTGGCCGTACCCTCCCTGCGATCCAGGTCGGTGACCACCACCCGGCGCGGTTCCGCGATGGCCACCGTCTCGGTTGCCTCCGCGCGGTCCCGCTGGCTCTCCCTGTCGTCGCGCAGGTCCTCCTGCAGCTCGCCGTCGGTGACCTCCTGCCACCGGTCGAGGTGTTCGGTGATCTCGGCGTGATCGATGGTGTGCAGCGCGACCAGGCCGTCGGTGGCGGCACGCTGCACCTCGTCGCGTTCCATGGCATGCGCCAGCTGGTGATCCCGCGCGGCCGCGGCCCAGGCCCAGCCGAGTGCGAGGGCGGCGAGCACCGCCAGCGCGGTCGCCACGATCAGCCCGTCGCGCAGCGGGTCACGGACGCGGATGCGCCTGCCGGTCAGCGGTCACCCCTCCAACCCGAGCAGATCGTCGATACCGTTGCCCTCGCCGGACGGCGCGCCCTGCTGCGAGGGCAGATCCAGCATGCCAGGCAGCTCGCCTGCCTCGTCTGCGGCGGTGACCTGCTGCTCATCAGGCGACTCCACCTCAACCGGGTTGCCCGCGTACGGCGCGTTCTGCGCGCCCCGCACCGCGACCGGACTGCCGGGCGGCTCCGCGCAGTACGCCTCGACGTTCGGCTCGATCTCCCGCAGGTCGTTGGCCGGCCGCTGCCGCGTACTCTCATACCCCCTGGTGCACGAGGGCGGGTCGAAGAAGTTGAACACCAGCCCGAGCTTGCCCTGCCCGTCCTCACCGACGGAGTGCGGAAACGCCGAGAGGACGCTGGAGCTCACCATGATCTGTTCGGTGGCATCGGTGCGCACCTCCAAGACGCTGGCCGTGGTGAGCAGGTTCGCGATCAGCGTGCCCAGGTGGTTACCCGAGGTCGCGAGGATGTCGCTGACCTGCTCGCTCACGTCGGTGGTCCGGTCGATGACGTGCCGCAGATCCTCGTCGGACTCGGCGAACTGTCGGGAGATCTCGTTGAGGCCGCTGGAGAACTCGGTGATGTTGTCCGCGTTGCGCCGCTGGGTGTCCAGCACCGTACGGCCGGACTCCAGGAGCTGCCGCGTCTCCGGCAGGCTCTGTTGCGCCCGCTCGGTGAACGAACGCGCGGTGTCCAGCAGCAGCTGCATATCGCCTCCCGCACCGGAGAAGGCTTCGTCGAGCTCGGTCACCACGGTGCGAAGCGAATCCGTGTTCACGCTGGTGACCAGCTCGTCCAGGCTGTGCAGCATCTCGTAGGACGCCACCGGGATATCGGTGCGGTCCTGCTCGATCACCGAACCGGCAGCGAGGTACGGCTCGCCGTTACTCTCCGGGCGCAGGTCCACGTACTGCTCGCCGACCGCGGAGCGATTGGTGACGGTCGCGGTGGTGTCGGCCGGGATCGATGGTGCGTCGTCGTCGATGCCGAGATCGACGTCCAGGCCGTGCTCGGCGAGCCGCAGCTCCTCGACCTGCCCGACGGTGACCCCCCGGTAAGCCACCTGCGCTCCTTCGAAGATGCCACCGGAGTCCACGAACTGCGCGGTGACAACGTAGCCGCGCGGCCCGAGCAGGTCGTCGAAACCGGCGTAGTTCACGGCCACGTAGCCCACCGACAGTACGGAGATGACCAGCACCGCAACGAATTTGATCCGGGTCGCGCGAGTGAGCATCAGCGACCTCCCAGCAGACCGTCGAGCAGGCCGGAGGTACCGCCGGAACCATCACTGTGGCCACCGCTGGGTGGCAGCGGCAACTCCGGTTGCGGGCTCTCGGGCTGCTGACCGTCCGGCTCGGCTGCCGAGCCGGGCTCCGGAGCCCCCTCTGGTTCGTCGAACAGCCCCAGCGGCGGCTGGCTCGAATTCCGGATGTTGTCGATGAGCTTGTCGAGCTTCAGCTCGAACTCCACATCCACGTTGGCGAAATCGCCCTTGACCACGTCAGCGGCGTTCCACGGCAGTGGGTAGGTCGGCAGGATCTTGAGCGCCTCGACGAGGTCGTCGTCGGCTTCGGCCAGCTTCCGCAGGGTCGGTTCGAGCGCTCGCAGATTCCGAACCGTGCCGTCCCTGCTCCGCTCGATGGTGTCGACCGTGACATCGGAGAGCTCGTCGAGCGCGACGAGCGTGTCGACGATGTCGTCGGTCTGCTCGGCGACGACGGCCAGGCCGGGTTCGAGCTCTTCGAGAGCGAGCTCGATGTGGTCGGTCTCGGCGCGCAGCGTGCCCGCGAGCTCGTCGATGCCGTCGATCGCCCTGACGATCTCGTCCTTCTGGCCATCCAGCGACCTCGCCAGTTCCGAGGCGTGCGACAGCAGCGCATTGAGCTCCTCCTCGTTGCCCGACATCGCGAGGTTGAGTTCCTCAGCGATATCGCGCAACTGCTCGATGCCCCCGCCGGAGAGCAGCAGCGACAGCGCGCCGAGAACCTCTTCGATCTCGGCGCCGCGACTGGTCCTCGCCAGCGGGATCACGTCGCCGTCCGACAACGTACCCTGCGGTTCGCTACCTTCCGGCGGGCGCAGCTCGACGAACTTCTCGCCGAGCAGGCTCGACTGCCGCAACGCGGCATCGGCGTTGGCAGGCAACGTGACCTCGCCGTTGACGGTCATGTCGACCCGCGCCGCGCTGGTGTCCTCGGCGAGCTGGACGCTGTCCACCCGACCGACGGGAACGTCGTTGACCCGCACGCTGGCCTGCGGCACCAGGTCCAGCACATCGGTGAACTCCGCAGTCACCTGAAAGGGATCGTCGCCGAGGTCCGCCCCGCCGGGCAGCGGCGCATTGTACAACCCGGAGAACTCCCCAACACCGCAGGCCGACAGCACCAGTACGCAGCCAACGGCCAGCGGCGCGAACACCTTACGTCGAGCGGTCGAGTTCACTATTCACCTCCCCGGCCGTCGGACAGGACGTTCTCCAGCGGCAACGGCAGGGACGGCAACTCCCCTGCGTTGAGCGAGGACACGATCTCCGAAACGGAGGGCAGCGGCAGCGCACCGTCGATCACCGGCGCCAGTTCCATGCAGGTTTCGGTGACCTCGATGGGAAGCTCGTCGGGCACCGCTGGCCCGAGGATCCGGCACAGCATCATCGCGGGCGGGAACGTGAACTCGTTGAGATTGCCCCGGACGGCGATCGTGCCGGACGCCGCGTCGTAGGCGTTGATGAAGTTGCTCATGGCGGTCGGCGCCACATCGAACACCTCCGCCACCTGACCGCGATGCTCGACAAGCTCGTGCGTCAGCGCCGCGAGCTTGTCCACATTCGACGACAATGTCTCCGAGTTCTCGTCGACGAAGCCACGGACGTCGTCCAGCGCGATCGCCAGCGAGTGCAGGGCGGCGTCGACCTCGCCCGACTCCTCGGCGAGGAAGCCGGTCACATCCGCCATCGTGTCGTACAGCTCGTCCAGCTGCTCGTCGCTGCGGGCGAGCATCGTGACGAAGTCGGCGAGGCTGTCCACGGTGTCGAACAGGTCGTCGCCCGAATCGTCGAACGTCCGTGCCAGCTCGGCCATCTTCGTGACGGTTCGGTTGAGATCCTGACCGGTACCGTCCACGTTCTCCGCGACGGTGTCGAGCGCGCCCGACAGCGACCCGTCGGCGTTGACGCCGTCGGGCCCCAGGTCGGTCGCCAGCGTGTCGAGCCGCTCGAACAGCTCGTCGATCTCAGCGGGAGCCGCGGTACGTTCGGAGGGAATCTCCGCGCCGGCTGCGAGCTTCTCGCCCCCCTCGTACACCGGTGTCAGCTGGATGTACCGGTCGCTGACCAGGCTGGGTGCGACGACGACCGCGCTCGCGTTCGCGGGCACGTCGACATCGGAGTCGACGGCCAGGTCCACGCGCACGGTCTCGCCCTCGGGATGTACCCGGGTCACGGTGCCCACCTCGATACCGAGGACCCGCACCGAGGAATCCTCGTACAACCCGACGGCCCTGTCGAAATAGGCGGTGAACTCCGTTCGCTGCTGCTGTGTCACAACCAGGACCCCGGCGAGCAGCAAGGCGAGAACGCAGCCGAGCGCGATGACACGAGGGCCACCGACCTTGTGCAGCACGCCCACCATCACTCCCTCTCAATCCCTTGATCCGGAGCCGCCACCGGAGGTATGCAGCCCTCCGGGTTGGTGGTAAGTCCACCGATGCGCAGGCTCGGTGGCAGGAAGCCGCAGAAGTATCCGTCGAACCACCGGCCGTCCGCCAGCGCGTTCGTGCCGAGCCGGGTGAACGGTCCCAGCAGCTCGATGCTGCGGGAGATGTTGTCCTGATTGGCTTGGAGAACGTCGGTGACGTCGTCCAGCGTGTCCAGTGTCGGTTTCAACTGCGCCCGGTTGTCAGCCACGACGCCGGACAGCTGCTCGGAGACCCGCTGCGTGCCGGCCAGCAGCCTACTGATCGCCTCCTCGCGCTCCCGCAGTTCGGTGAGTAGCAGGTTGGCCTCGTCGATGATGCTCTCGATCTCGCCGCTGCGTTCGACGAGCAGCTCGGATATCTGGCTGGTGTTGGACATCAGCCGCACGAGCTCGTCATCGCGCGAGGCCACGGTATCCGCCAGCGAGGACAGCCCGTCGAGCGTGTCCTGCAGGTGTTCCGGGGTGTCGGCGAAAGTCTCCGATACGACGTCGAAGCTGTCGGAGAGTCGTTCCGTATCGAGCCGTCCCGCGGTGTCGGCCAGCTCGTCGAACACATCCTGGATCTCGAACGGTGTCATGGTGCGATCAACAGGTATCGGCTCGTTCGGATCGAGCTGGCCGTCGCCTGCCGAGTTCAGCGTAAGCTGCTTTTCGCCGAGCAGGTTCTTGACGTCGATGGACGCCGTTGACCGCTCACCCAGCCGCGCGGCCGAGTTCCGCGCCTGCCTGTCGATACGGAAGGTGACCAGCACCTGGGTACCGTCCAGCTCCACATCGGTGACCTCACCGACCTGGACGCCTGCCATCTGGACCTCGTCACCACCCGACAGGCCCGCTGATTCGGCGAAATGGGCAGAATACGTCGTCCCGCCGCCGATGATCGGCAGGTCCTGCGCGTTGTAGGCCACGACCACGGCCAGCACCAGCAACATCGCGGAAACGGCGCCGACGGCGGCTTGATCGCGCGACTTCAGTGGCTTCATCACCCGCACCTCTCTGCCGATTGCATACCGGGGGGCGGGATCAGGGGGATCTCGACATTGAGCGACTCCACCCCGATCGTGCCGGAGATGTCGCACATGAAGTAGTTGTACCAACCGCCGTAACTGAGAACCCTCGTGAACTGCTGTAGGGTGCGCGGCAGCCGGTTGAGGATCTCGTCGATCGTGTCGTCCGACTCGTCCAAAGTGTCAGCGAGGTCGCCGAGCGCGTGAATGTTGTCCCGCAACGGCGGGCGCACCTCTGACACGAGACCGGACACGCTGTGCGTGAGATCCCCGAGGGACTCGGTCGCCTCCCCGATAGGTTCGCGCCGTTCGGCAAGCCCCGCCACCAACTGCCGTGTCGTGTCGATCAGCTGCTCGGTCTGCGGGCCACGCTCGTTGACCGTGTCGAGCACCTCGTTCAGGTTGGTGATCACGTTGCCGATCACCTCGTCCCGCTCGGCGAGGGTGGAGGTCACCGACGCGGTATGCGCGAGCAAGCTGTTGATGGACTCTCCCTCGCCCTCGAAAACCCGGATGATCTGCGCGGCGAGCTGGTTGACCTGCTCCGGATCCAAGGCCTGGAACAGCGGCTGGAACCCCCGGAACAACGCGGTGAGGTCGAGAGCGGGCTCGGTACGTTCCACCGGGATGACGTCGCCCTCCGACAGGGTGTCGCCTGAAGCGCCGACTTCGGTGTCCAGCGCGAGGTAGCGCTGTCCGATGACGTTGCGGAACCTGACCGCCGCGGTGGTCTCGGCTGGCAATGTATGCCCCGCGTCCACGTCGAATCGCACCTCCGCGATGCTGTCTTCGGCGACCTCAACCGAGGACACCTGCCCGACCCGCACCCCCCTGATCCGCACGTCCGAGCCGTCACGCAACGAGGAAGCGTCGTCGAACCGCGCGGTATAGCTGGAGGATTCGCCGAAGTTCGCGCTGGCAATCGTCGCCGCGAGCATGGCGGTCAGAAAGACAGTGACGAGCGCGAACGCGATGATCTTGATCAGCGAGGAGACGAAACCGCTCATCGCACCTCCACCTCCGCTCCGCGATACAGCGGCCCGACCAGCAGGCTCGCCCACCCGGGCACGGCCTCCGGCCCGTCACCGACCGCTGGGGCCGCCAGCACCGAAATCAGCTGCTGCTCCATCGGCGAGTTGGCCACCGATACGCCGCCTGCCGCGGCACTGCCACGCCTGCCGTCGTCGCCGAAGTCCTCGTAGGACACACCGCTGCCGTCGGCGTTGCTCGGCGGCGGCGGCTTGCTGGAGCCGTCCTCAAGAGGCCCGTCCGGCGGGTACTGCGGGAAGAAATCGGGCCGGTCACCCATCGGATAGCACCGTGGACCGCGCTTGTCCTCGTAACGCGGCTCGTCCACGCCCGGCTCGTACTTGCCCCTGCTCGAGATGAACTCAAGGCTGATCTGGTTCCGCCCCCCACTGAACGCCTTCTCGGCGTCCTCCAGCTGGGCGGCCATCTGGCGCAGCATGCAGGGATACTGCGGCGCGTAGCGCTCCAGGATGTCCAACGTCGGCTGAGCCGTCGCGGTGAGGTCGATCAGGTTGTCCCTGTTGACTTCGAGGAAACTACCGAGATCGTGGGAAGCGCCGATGACCGCGCGGTACAGGCCCATGAGGTCGTCCTGCTTCTCCACGATCGTCCGGGTCGTCGTGGTCGCCGTGGACAGCGCCTCCAGGAAGTCGGGTGCCGCCTCGGTATACGTTTCGGACACATCGGCCAGCCCAGCCAGGTTCTCCTCAAGGTCGGGCAGCGACGGATTGACCTCCGCCAGGTACTCCGAGAGCAACACCAGCGTGTCACCGAGCTGCGCACCCCTGCCGTCCAACGCAGTCGCCACGGAGTTCAACGCGCTCGCCAGCTTCTGCGGTTCCACCGCCTGCAGCAATGGCAGCGTGTTGTCCAGAACCTGCTCTAGCTCGATGGCTCGCTCGCTGCGATCGTGCCCGATCACCGCGCCGTCGGCGAGATGATCGGTCGCGGCCATCTCCACATCGGCCCCTTCGGGTGACCGCAGCTCCACGTAGCGCTCCCCGAACAGCGTCTTGGGCAGCAACCGCGCTTCCACGTCCGAGGGGATCCGCTCCAGCTGGTCAGGTGCCAGTGCCAGCTCCAGACTCGCGCCGTCCCCTGTGGAGGAAATGTCTCGCACCTCGCCGACCATGACCCCCCGCAGCTTCACGTCCGCTCCCGGTCGGAGCTGGTTGCCCGCGTGTCCGGCTTCCAGCGTCACGGTCGCCACCGTGGTGAAGACCTTGTTGTAGGCACCGACGGTCACCCCGATGAACAGCGCGACGACGACCAGCATCGCCAGGCCCATCACCTGGTGACGGAGCCGCCGCAGCACCACCTGGCGTCTCATCGACCGGTCGCCTCCCTCATCGCTTGCCTCATCCCGCGATCCTCACCGTCGTCGTCGATCCCCAGATGGCCAGGCTGAGGAAGAAGTCGATGACCACGATCAACACGATCGACGTTCGCACCGCCCGGCCGACAGCTACTCCGACGCCCGCTGGTCCGCCGCGCGCGGTGTAGCCGTAGTAGCAGTGGGTCAGGATCACCGCGACACTGAAGATCAGGACCTTCAGGAACGACCACATCACGTCCTCCGGGGGAAGGAACAGGGTGAAGTAGTGGTCGTAGGTGCCCGCCGACTGGCCGTACACCCAGATCGTGATCTGCCGTGACGCCACGTAGGCCGACAGCAGGCCCACCGCATACAGCGGGATCACCGCGGCCACGCCTGCCAACACGCGGGTAGTGACCAGGTAGGGCACGCTCGGCACGCCCATCACCTCGAGGGCGTCGATCTCCTCGGAGATGCGCATCGCGCCGAGCTGCGCGGTGAAGCCGCAACCCACGGTGGCCGACAGCGCCAGCCCCGCCGAGATCGGCGCGACTTCGCGGGTATTGAAGTAGGCCGAGATGAAGCCGGTCAGCGCCGCGGTACCGAGCTGGTCCAGCGAGGAGTAGCCCTGCAAGCCCACTACCATGCCGGTGAACAGGGTCATGCCGATCATCACGCCGAGCGTGCCGCCGATGATCGCCAATCCCCCCGTACCGAAGCACACCTCGGTCAGCAGGCGGATCAGTTCCTTCGGGTAGCGGCGCAGCGTCCTGGGAGCCCAGGCGATCGCGCGGAGGTAGAAGGACAGCTGCTGACCGAGCCCTTCCAGCGAGGCGCCGGGGCGCGCGATGATCTCCAGGGTGCGGTCGGTCAGCTCCTCCCGCTCGTTCTTGCGTCCCGCCGCGACGGGCCGTCCGGCCCCGTCCTGCTCGCCGTGCCGCTCGTCCTGGATGGTCATAGCATCACAACGCCTTCGGCGGAACGACTTGCAGGTAGACCGCGGTGATCACCACGTTGATCAAAAACAGCAGCAGGAAGGTGATCACCACGGCCTGGTTGACCGCGTCACCGACACCTTTCGGGCCGCCGGCGGGGTTCAGCCCGCGGTAGGCGGCCACCACGCCTGCTACGAAGCCGAACAACAGTGCCTTGAACTGGCTGATCCACAGGTCGGGCAGCTGTGCCAACGCGTTGAAGCTGGCCAGGTAAGCACCAGGAGTGCCGCCCTGCATGATGACGTTGAAGAAGTAGCCGCCGAGCACCCCGACCACGCTCACCAGCCCATTGAGCAGCATGGCGACCACCGTCGCCGCCAGCACCCTCGGCACGATGAGCCGCTGCACCGGGTTGACACCGAGCACTTCCATGGCGTCGATCTCTTCCCGGATCTTGCGGGCGCCGATGTCGGCACAAACCGCCGAGCCCCCGGCCCCGGCCACGACCAGCGCCGTGATCAGCGGGGCTGCCTGCTGCACGATGCCGATGGCGCTGGCGGCTCCGGTGAACGACTGAGCGCCGATCTGCTCGGTCAGCGAGCCGAGTTGCAGCGCGATCACCGCGCCGAACGGGATCGCCACCAGCGCTGTCGGCAGGATCGTGACGCTGGCGAAGAACCAGCACTGCTGGATGAACTCGCGGAACTGGAACGGGCGGCGGAAGGTGCCACGCAGCACGTCCCACGCGAGCGTGGTCAACCTGCCGACCTGGCTGAGCGCAGCCGCACCGGGCACCGACACGCCGGTACCCTTGGTGACCATGGCTTCCTCCACGCTCCTCACACGCCACGCCGTCGGGACCGGCGGGCGTTACCGTTCGTGCCGCTAGATCTTCAGCGAATGCGTCGCTGTGACGCCCCCGTCCGCGACGAACTCCGAGCCCGTGCAGTAAGAGCTCTCGTCGCTGGCGAGAAAGACCACCAGGTCGGCGATCTCGTCCGCTTCTCCGAGGCGTCCCAGCGCGATCCGCTTGCCGATCCACTTCTTGTCGAGCTCGATGCCGCCCATCGCATCCTGCACCATCTGAGTGTCGATCATGCCGGGGTGGAGCGAGTTGACGCGGATGCCATCCTTACCGAGTTCCAGCGCGGCGACCTTGCTCATACCCCGGATGGCGAACTTGCTCGCCGTGTACGCGGTCAGCAACGGCGCCGCTGCCAGCCCTTCTATCGAGGACAGGTTGATGATCGACCCGCCACCCGCGCTTCGCATGGGTTCAACGACCGAGCGCATTCCGAGGAACGTACCGATTTGATTAACACGGATCACGCGTTCGAAGTCGGCGAGCGTGGTGCCGGTCAGCTCGGCGAAGTGCAGCAGCCCCGCGTTGTTGACAAGCACGTTCAGCGTGCCGAACGCGACGACCGTCCGCTCGACGGCCTCCTGCCACGCCTGCTCGTCGGTGACGTCGAGGTGGCAGTACGCCGCGGCGTCGCCCAGCTCGGCGGCGAGCTGTTTGCCGTCGTCGTCGTTGACATCGGACAGCATCACCTTCGCGCCTTCGGCGACGAACTTCCGCGCGGCCGCTGCGCCCTGCCCGCGCGCCGCACCGGTGATCAGCCCTACCTTTCCGGTCAACCGACCCATGCTCGCTCCCTACGCTCTGAAACCGGGGTGCCGTCCAAGGGCACCGACACCGCGCACGCTCGCCCGATTACCCGCTGCTCACATCATCTCGTCGCTCAACGGCATCATCACCGTCTTGAGCTCGGTATACGCTTCGAAGGCCGACTGACCGCCCTCGCGTCCCAAACCGGACTGCTTGAACCCGCCGAAGGGCGCGTGCGGCTCGATCTGGAAACCGTTGATGCCGACGGTACCGACGCGCAGCGCGCGCGAGACCCGGAACGCACGCTGCGCGTCGGCGCTGAACACCCCGGCTCCCAGGCCGTACTCGGTGTCGTTGGCCAGCCGCACCGCCTCGTCCTCGTCATCGAACGGGACGACGGCCAGCACAGGGCCGAAGATCTCCTCCTGGGCGATCGTCGCCGAGTTGTCCACGTCGGCGAAGATGGTCGGCGAGACGAAGTTCCCGGCCGCCAGCTCGCCATCCAGCCGCTCGCCGCCGGTCACCAACCGAGCGCCCTCGCTCTTGCCCTTGTCGATATAGCCGAGTACCCGCTCGAGCTGCCGTTCGTTGATCAGCGGGCTGGCGAGCACGCCGGGGTCGAAGGGATCCCCGAAGGTAATCGCCGAGGCCATCGCCTCCGCCGCGGTGAGGAACTCGTCGTAGACGTCGCGGTGCACCAGCGCCCGGGTGTTGGCCACGCAGGCCTGCCCGGACAGGCCCATGGTGACCGCGCCGACCACGGTGGAGGCAGCGAGCGTCACGTCAGGGGCGTCAGGGAAGACCAGCGCGGGGCTCTTGCCGCCCAGCTCGAGCGAGACCCGCTTGAGCGTGCCCGCGGATGCCTCGACGATCCGCCTGCCGACCCCGCGGCTCCCGGTGAAGCTCACCTTGTCCACATCACCATGGGTGATCAGGGCTTCACCGCACTCTTCTCCGGTACCTGTGACCACGTTGAGCACGCCGGGCGGCAGGCCCGCCTCCTCGAGCAGCTCGACCATGCGCAGCACTGAAAAGGTGGCGAACTCGGACGGCTTGAGCACCACGCTGCACCCCGCGGCCAACGCGGGGGCGACCTTCTGCGCGTACAGCAGGAATGGTGCGTTCCACGGCAGGATCGCCGCTACCACCCCGAGGGGTTCGCGGAAGGTCATCGCCAGGTGGTCACCGCCCTGATAGGGCGGCAAGGTCTGACCGCCGACCTTGTCGACCCAGCCCGCGTGGTGGTCGAACACATCGGCAGCAGCACCGACCGAGGTCGCGTAGATGCCCCCGAAGGACAGCGGCACGCTGTTGTCAAGGGCCTGTATCCGGTGCAGCTCCTCGGCGTGATCGCGCAGCAGCTGGGCGTAGCGATGCAGCAGGCGGATCCGCTCACCGGCGCGCGCCCGCGACCAGGTGCCCGCTTCGAAGGCGCGGCGCGCGGCCGCGACCGCCGCATCCACATCGGCTGCGGTCGCCCTCGGGAACTCCCCGATCACCTCCGCGGTCGCCGGGTGCCGGTGCTCCCAGGTAGCACCGCCGCCTGCCGCGTCCCACTGCCCGTCGATGTACAGCCTGCCGGTGCGCAGGCCGAGCTCGTCGCGGTGTGCCAGCACGCTCAGTGTCATGACTTGTCTCTCCTCTTCTCGAACGACCTCGCCCAGCCCACTGCGGTCGCCGTCACGGTCCGGCACCCGGTCACGGCAGCGGAATCGCGGCGGCAGCACAGCATTGTCACAGGGACATCACCTCGGTGGCAGCGAACATCCTCGGCTCGTCGCGGCCAGCGAAGTAGCCCCCCACCTTGTCGGCGAGCTCCCCGGCCGTCCACGTCGCACCCGAGGTATCGAACCGCGCCTCCACCGTCGGAGGCGCCATCAGCGCCACCATCCCGCCGTGCACGACGAACACCTGGCCGCTGATGGACGCGGCTTCCGGGGAGGCCAAGTAGCTCACCACCGGTGCAACGTGGTCGACGGACAGCGGGTCGACACCGCCTGAACCCGCGGACCCGTCCGACGTTTCGGGCGGTGGGCCGAAAACCTGGTCGGTCATCGCGGTCCTTGCGCGGGGACAGATCGCGTTGGCACGCACGCCGTAGCGGGCCATGCCGCGCGCCGTGGCCACGGTCAGCGCCGCGATCCCGCCCTTAGCCGCGGCGTAGTTCGGCTGCCCTTCCGCACCGAGCAGGAATGCCTCAGAGGCAGTGTTGATCACACTACCGTAAACGAGCTTGCCCTCCGCCTTGGACTTCCCGCGCCAGTACGCCGCCGCGTTTCGCGACAGCAGGAAATGCCCTCGTAGGTGGACCCGGATGACCTCGTCCCACTCGGAATCCGTCGCGTTGAACAGCATCCTGTCCCTGGTGATGCCCGCGTTGTTCACCAGCACGTGCAGCCCGCCGAAGCGCTCCACCGCCGTGCTCACCAGGGCGTCCGCGGTGGCGCGCTCGCCGACGTCGCCGGGAACGAAGGCCGCCTTGCCGCCAAGGGCCTCGATCTCGTCCACCACGCTGGTTCCAGACTCGTCGACATCGCCGACCACGACGGTGGCGCCGTCGCGGGCCAGCTGCAGGGCTTCGGCCCTGCCGAGGCCGGCTGCCCCGCCCGTCACGATCGCGACGGTGCCGTCGAGACTGTTGCGGCCGCTACTCACGCGATGGTCACCACCTGCCGGATCAGATCGTGGTTGCCCGCGCGCAACACGTCGAGCCCCTTGTTGACGTCGTCGAAGGTCAGCCGCTTGCTGATCATGCCGTCCAGGTCGAGCATGCCCGCGCGCCAGAATTCGATCATCTTGGCGGTGTCCCGGTGGACGTGGCACGACCCGTAGAACGATCCCAGGATCTTCTTGTCGTGCAGGAAGAGTTCCTGCGCGCTGAAGCTGACCATCTCGTCGGCCTTGCCGGCACCGACGATGACAACCGTGCCGCCGCGGCGGGTCTGGTCCCAGGCCGACCGGATCGTGGTGGACAGTCCCACGACGTCGATGGCGTAGTCGAACCCGGCGCCCTGCGTGAGCTCCTGCTTGAGCTCGTCGAGCTCCTCGGGGGTAGCGGTGTGAGTGGCGCCGAAACGTAGCGCGAGGTCGCGCTTGGCCGCCACCGGATCGACGGCCACGATCCTGCTCGCGCCTGCGATCCTCGCGCCCTGGATGACCGAGATGCCCACGCCGCCACAACCGATGATCGCCACGCTGGAGCCTGGCTCGACCTTGGCGGTGTTCAGCACCGCGCCTACCCCGGTCAGCACGCCGCAAGCGACGAGCGCAGCGATCTCGAAGGGGACGTCGTCGTCCACCCTGATCGCACCAGCGGCGGGAACAACGACCTCCTCGGCGAAGGTGCCCAGCCCGGCGTAGCCGAACAGCTCGTCCTTGCCGTGTCGGAAGCGGGGCGAGGTGAACGCGGCGACGGCGTGCACGGCGCACAGGTTCGGTTGCCCCCTGAGGCAATCGGCGCAGGCGCCGCACGGCGGGACGAAGGAGACGGTGACGTGATCGCCTACCGCGAGGTGCTCCACCCCGGGACCGATCTCAACCACCTCACCCGCTCCCTCATGACCTACTACACCGGGCGCCAGCGCAGGCAGCGTGCCGTCCATGGCGGACAGGTCGCTGTGACAGATGCCCGACGCCCGCACTCTGATCTTGACCTCGTGCGGGCCTGGCGGCACCGTTGTTATGTCATCGCGCAGCTCGAGCTCCTCGGTACCGATCTCGGTCAGCACGGCAGCTTTCACGTCAACTCCTTCTCGTCGAAGTCACTGCGGTCGCACCGGATCGCCACAGCACGCACAGGCATCTAGAACTTGTTCTCACACACACTAGAACGTGTTCTCGTGTCACACAAGCCTCGGCGACTGTTCCGTGTCCGAGGAGTAACCGGCAGGTGGCGTGGCCAGCACGCAGCGGGTGGCCGAGTAGATGGTCGGCATGCACTTGTTGCAGTGAATGCACAGCGAGGTCTCCCGACCGCCCTCCGCGATCGTGTTGACCAGATCCGGCTCCCGCAGCAGGGCACGCGCCGCGGCGACGAAGGCGAAGCCCTCCCGCATGGCCAGATCCATCACGGGCTTGCCCGTCACCCCGCCGAGCAGCACCAACGGCAGGTCCACCTGCTGGCGTACCTGCCTGGCATCGGCGAGCAGGTAGGCATCCTCGTACGGGTAACTGCGCAGCAGGTAACGACCGAACAGCCGCACACCCCACCGGACCGCACCCGACATGGCCCCGGCGAACTCGTCGATCGGAGCGGGGCCACGGAACAGGTACATCGGGTTGAGCAGCGAGCTGCCCTCGGTGAGTTCGATCGCGTCGACCGAACCGTCCTGCTCCAGCCACCGCGCCACCGGGATCGCCTCGTCGAGCCAGAAGCCACCCCGGACCCCGTCGTCCATGTTCAACTTCAGCAGGATCGCGATGCGGTCGCCCACGGCGTCACGGACCGCGTTCGCGACCTCACGCAGCAGCCGCGCCCTGCCTGCCAGCGAGCCGCCATAGCGGTCGTCGCGCCGGTTGAGACGCGGACTTAGGAACGAACTCACCAGATAGTTGTGACCACAGTGGATCTCGACGGCGTCGAACCCCGATTCGGCCGCCATGACCGCGGCTTCCGCATGGGCGCGCACCACGCGGCGCAGGTCCTCGGCGGTCGCCGCCCTGGTCAGCCGCATCGTCATCGGGTGAGGGAACCGGCCGGGTGCCAGCGCCCGCACCCCGGTACCGCCGGGATTGGCCACCGGCCCGGCGTGGCCGAGCTGGGCCGAGACCGCCGCACCCTCGGCGTGCACCGCGTCGGTGAGCCTGCGCAGACCAGGCAGCGCTTCGCGCCGCCAGTAGAGCTGGTGCCGGTCCGTCCTGCCCTCGGCGGACACGGCGCAGAACGCCACGGTGGTCATACCGACCCCACCTGCCGCAGGGGCACGGTGGAACTCGATCAGCTCGTCGGTCACCAGACCGTCACGGCTACGCCCCTCGTAGGTCGCCGCTTTGATAACCCGGTTGCGCAACCGCACCGGGCCGAGCATCGCGGGCGCGAGAACGTCGGGAACGGCTGACCGCTCGCCTCCACTGGACATCGATCGCACCCCTTCACTCGGATCCAACTCGCCGTCATTCTAGAACTTGTTCTAAAGTTGAGCCAGGAGGCAGCCTGTGAGGGCGAGCCCCGCGCCGAGGACACCGGAGGGAACCATGCGCATCGGTTACACCGACGAGCAGGCCAAGCTGCGGCAGCAGCTGCGGCAGTACTTCGCGGACGTGATGACGCCGCGACGCCGGGAAGAGCTCGCAGGCCAGGGCGGGGAATACGGAGACGGCACCGCCTACAAGGAAATCGTCCGCGAACTGGGCCGCGACGGCTGGCTGGCACTCGGCTGGCCTACCGAGTACGGCGGGCACGCGCGCCCCATGCTCGACCAGCTCATCTTCACCGACGAAGCCGCCGTAGCCGGGGTCCCGGTGCCGTTCCTGACGATCAACACGATCGGCCCTGCCATCATGCGGTACGGCACCGAAGAGCAGCGCGAATACTACCTCCCCCGGATCGCCGCAGGCGAGCTGCACTTCTCCATCGGCTACTCGGAACCCGACGCGGGTACCGATCTCGCCTCGCTGCGCACCCGCGCGATCCGGCACGGCGACGGCGACGACGCCGAGTACGTCATCAACGGGCAGAAGATGTGGACGAGCCTGATCGAGTACGCCGACTACGTCTGGCTCGCCGCACGCACCGACCCGGACGCCCACCGGCACAAAGGGCTCAGCATCCTCATCGTGCCCACTTCGGCACCGGGTTTCTCGTGGACCAAGGTGCACACCGTGGCTGGACCGGGCACCAGCGCGACCTACTACTCCGACGTACGCGTACCCGCCGACGCGCTGGTCGGCGAGGAGCACAAAGGCTGGCGGTTGATCACCAGCCAGCTCAACCACGAGCGCGTGGCACTGACCTCGGCCGCCCCGCTCCAGACCGCGCTCTCCGAGGTAC
This sequence comes from Haloechinothrix sp. LS1_15, assembly GCF_033042135.1. NCBI lineage: Bacteria > Bacillati > Actinomycetota > Actinomycetes > Pseudonocardiales > Pseudonocardiaceae > Haloechinothrix > Haloechinothrix sp. LS1_15. Next base: position 69,650 of record NZ_WBXM01000012.1, read on the forward strand.
GCCAGTGGGCACAGCAGACCACCGGCAGCGACGGCAAGCGGGTGATCGACGCCGAATGGGTCCGGTTGCACCTGGCGCGGGTACACGCGCACGCCGAGTATCTCAAGCTTCGCAACTGGAAGACGGCGTGGTCGGCGAGCAACGCCGAGCTCGGCCCCGAAGATGCCTCGGCGACCAAGGTTTTCGGTACCGAGTTCGCCACCGAGGGCTACCGGCTGTTGATGGAGGTACTCGGCGCGGGAGCGGTGGTGCGCGAGGGCTCGGCAGGCGCGCTGCTGCGCGGCAAGATCGAACGGCTGCACCGGTCCTCGCTCATCCTCACCTTCGGCGGCGGAACCAACGAGGTGCAGCGCGACATCATCGCCGCGACCGCCCTCGGCCTTCCCGTGTCCCGCTGAAACCGTGCCCGACACTTCCCGGCCACCGACTCGAATCAAGGGAGCACCATGGACTTCTCGCTCACCGAAGCGCAACGGGACCTCGCGGGCCTCGCTGGCCGTATCCTCGGCGACTGGGCGGAACGCGACGGCGACCAGCGCACCGAACCGTTCGACGATCCCTTCGACGCCACCCTGTGGGAGCAGCTGGCTCAGGCGGGCCTGCTGGACGCCGCGCTGCCCGAATCCGTCGGCGGCGGCGGGTTCGGCCTACTGGAGCAGTGCAGCGTACTGATCGAGCTCGGCAGGGTCGCGGCCCCTGTGCCGTACCTGCCAAGCATCACCGGCGCCGCCTCGGCCATCGCCGAGTTCGGCACCGGCCTGCACGCCGAGCGGTGGGCGCTCCCGGTGACCCGCGGGCAGCGCACCATGGCGATCGCGCTGGCCGACGAGGGCGACGACCCTGGATTCACCGCGCGGCGCGCGGGCGGCAGCTGGCGCGTCAGCGGGACGCAGACCGCAGTGCTGCACGGCGCGCACGCCGACGCCTTCGCCTGCGAGGTCGCCACCGACGAGGGCGACGCCCTGATGCTCGTCGACCGCGGGCACAGCGGGCTGCGGGTGACCGGCCAGCACGCCGTCGACGGCACCGGGGCGGCGCTTGTCGAGCTGGACGAGGCCGAGGCGACCGACGACGCGCTACTCGGCGAACCGGGCAGCGGGGCAGCCCGCTGGCTACGGCTGCGCGCCACCGTGGGGCTGTGCGCGCTCCAACTGGGCATCGTGTCGAGGGCGCTGGAGATGACCGGCGAGTACGCGCGCAAGCGTGAACAATTCGGCGAGGTCATCGGCTCGTTCCAGGCGGTGCGCCAGCGGCTGGCCGAGGCCTACCTCGACGTGGAGGCGGTACGGCTGACGCTGTGGCAGGCGGCCTGGCGGCTGAGCGAGGGCCTACCAGCCGACGAGGAGGTCGCCACCGCGAAGTTCTGGGCGGCACAGGCGGGCCACCGGGTGGCGCACACCGCGGTACACATCCACGGCGGCGTCGGGATCGACATGGACTACCCGCTGCACCGCTACTTCGTGGCAGCCAAACGAACCGAGTTCGCGCTCGGCGGCGCGACAGCCCAGCTCCGCGCGCTCGGCACCCATCTCGCCGAGGCACCGGCATGACCGTGACGGCAGGCACCGTCACCGAGCGGCTGCTCGCCAGGGTGGGCGAGGGGCACCACGGGCTGCGGTTCGGCGAGGCGTGCTGGACCTGGCACGAGCAGGTGCGGGAATGTGCCATGCACGCCGCGCTACTGCGCGAGCTCCGTGACGGCAGGCGCCCGTTCCACGTGGGTGTGCTGGCCGACAACATCCCGGCGTTCTCCTTCCTGCTCGGCGCCGCCGCGCTGGCCGGTGCCGTACTGGTCGGCCTCAACCCCACGAGGAGGGGTGCCGCGCTCGCCCGCGACGTGCGTGCCGCCGACTGCCAGCTGGTGATCACCGAACGCGCTCACCGGGAGCTGCTCACCGGGCTGGATCTCGGGGCCGCGACGGGCAGGGTATTCGACGTGGACAGTGCGAAGTGGGCTGCCATGTTGGCGGCGCACCGCGCCGCCCCGGTGGACCCGGTACCGGCGCGGGAGGACGACCTGCTGATGCTGATCTTCACCTCCGGCACCGGCGGGGACCCCAAACCGGTGCGCTGTACCCACGGCAAGATCGCCCAGCCCGGCGCGATGCTGGCCGAACGGTTTAATCTGTCCACAACAGATACAGTGTACGTGGCCATGCCGCTGTTCCATTCGAACGCGATCATGGCTGGCTGGTCGGTGGCGCTGGCAAGCGGCGCCACAATCGCACTGCGCAGGAAGTTCTCGGCCTCTCGCTTCCTGGACGACGTGCGCACCTACGGGGCGACCTACGCCAACTACGTCGGCACCCCGCTGTCCTACATCCTCGCGGTGCCGGAACGCGCCGATGACGCCGACAACCCGCTACGTGTCGTCTACGGTAACGAAGGAGCCCCGGCCGACCTGGCAGCCTTCGCCGACCGGTTCGGTTGCTCGGTCATCGACGGCTACGGTTCCACCGAAGGCGGGGTGGCGATCTCCCGCACCCCGGACACCCCGGCAGGGGCGCTCGGCAGGCTCCCGGATGGGGTGGACATCCTGCACCCCGATACCGGTTCACCCTGCCCACCTGCCCGGTTCGGTGCCGGTGGCGGGCTCGCCAACCCCAGCCAGGCGATCGGCGAGCTCGTCAACACCGCGGGTACCGGCATGTTCGCCGGGTACTACAACGCCGAGGACGCCGAGGCCGAGCGGGTGCGCGGCGGGATGTACTTCACCGGTGACCTCGCGTACCGGGACGCGGCAGGGTTCTGCTACTTCGCAGGGCGCACCGGCGACTGGCTCCGGGTGGGCGGCGAGAACCTCGGCACCGCACCCATCGAGCGCGCCCTGTCGCGCTACCCGGGCATCAGCGACGTCGCGGTATACGGGGTACCGGACGGGCATGTCGGCGACGCCGTCACGGCTGCCATCGTGCCGTGCGGCGCGCCGTTCGACCCGATGGGCTTCGCGGCGTTCCTCGCCGCGCAAGGCGACCTCGGGCCGGTGCAGTACCCGCGGTACTTGCGATTGATGCACCAGCTGCCGCGCACCGCCACCCACAAGGTCGTCAAGCGCGAGCTGGCGGCGCAAGGGCTGGACTGCGCGGATCCGGTCTACGAACGTGCCTCCGACGACCCGCCCCGCTACGCCGCCCGGTAGCGGGCCGGGTGCCAGGTGCGCGCACGCGGTATGATATTTGAACTATGTTCAATAATATCGTGATCGGCCATTGGGTGTCCCCGCGGTGAGCGAGGGCGAGGGAACCGGCCGCGCCGGTGGGCGTGGCCGGGGGCGACCGCCGGTGATCACCAGGGAGCAGATCGTGCGCGCGGCGCGCGATGTCGGCCTCGACCGGCTGCGCATGTCCAGCGTCGCCGAGGCGCTCAACGTCAGGCCCGCCGCGCTGTACCACCACGTGCGCAGCAGGGATGAGCTGGTCGAGCTCGTGGCGTGGCAGGTGCTGGAGGAGACCAACTACGACGACTGGACGCCGGACAACGGCACGGGCTGGCGGGGTTGGATCCGCGCCTACGCGCACGCGCTGCGCAGGGCGATGCTGGACAACGCCGCGCTGTTCCAATACATCCGGCTCACCACCGCAGCAACCACGCACCGGCTGGACCACATCGAGCGGCTAGTGGGCGTGCTGGTCGACGCGGGGTTCGGTTACACCACCGCCAGCCACACCATCCAGCACGTGCACCTGATGATCGAGGCGGAGGTTCGCGACGCCGTCGAACCGGAGGGCAGCCAGCAGCGCCAGTTCACCGAGTTCCACCGTGCGCTCGCCGCCCGTCCCGGTGACGACCTGCCGCACCTGCGACGCATGGCCGAGCACCGCCCCGGTCCCGACCCGGACGCCCAGTTCGAGTTCATGCTCGACTGCCTGCTGGAGGGCTTGGCAACCCGCCTCGACCGCCCGTGACGGGGTGTGGAGCTGAACGTGACGTTCGAGCCGTCTAAGGCGCTGAACGTCACGTTCAGCTCCCAGCTCCACCCTGTCAGGCCAGCAGGGCCTCCAGCCCGGAACGGTTGTAGAACACGTCGTCGGGATCGGCGGGGAACTCGCGTTCGCCGAAGTACGCCTGGCGGTGGGCGACCCTGGCCATCACGATCGCGTTGCGCAGCGCCGCATAGACGATGTAGAAGCCCAGGTCGCGGACGGTGCGGCCGGTGAGGCGCTGGTAGCTGGCCACGACATCGGTGGCGCGCAGGAAGTCCGGCATGCCGTCGAGCCCCGCGCTCGCGGCGAGCTCCTCGAAGAACCAGTGGTGGTAGATCAACCAGGCGAGGTCCAGCTCCGGCGGCCCCACCGCCGCCATTTCCCAGTCCAGCACGCCCGCCGGCTGGAAATCGCGGTAGAGGATATTGCCGATGCGGGCGTCGCCCCACACCAGCACCGGTTCGGGAACATGATCGGGCCAGTTGTCCTCGAGCCACGCGAAGCCCCGCTCGATCAGCGGGTGTCTGCACTGTCGCGACACCCACCGGTAGTAGTCCTGTTGCTCGGCCACGTGGCGGTGCAGCGCCGTCGGTCCGTCCCGGCCGTATTCGAGGAACCCGAGATCTTCGGTGGTTGGGGTGAGGCTGTGTATCCCGGCGAGCACCGCCACCGTGGCCTCCTGTAGCCGCCGTCGTTCGGTGGCGCCCGCTTCCAGCAACCAGCCCTCGAAGTTGTAGGGCATCACGTCGGGAGGCACCGAGCCCTCGACGCGCTCCATCACGAACAGTGGCGCGCCCACCGGCGCCGGATCGGCCTCGAACCACAATGCCCTCGGCACCGGCACCCGCGTTCTGCTGCCGACCAGGCGCATGACCCGGAACTGCCGGTGCAGGTCGTAGGTGGGAAACACCGGCATGGCATCGGCCTGCGGAGCCAGCCGCGCCACGCACGGCAACATGGTGCGCCGCCCGCCCTCGGTCGCGGTCAGGTCGAACGTGACGGTCTCGCTGGACATCCCGTTGCCCGGCGGGACGGCCAGCTCGCCCACCACCGGCTCGGCACCCGCCGGAAGCCGCGTGGCCAGCCAGGACGCCAGCCGCTGCCGGAGCAGCGCGTAGTCCCGCGTGGAGGTCTGCGGGCGGTCGATGCGCTCTGCCACGACATCCCGCCTAACCCAGCGGGAGTGTCACGGACTTGAGCTCGGTGTAGGGCTCGATGCCCTCCGGGCCGAACTCCCTGCCGATACCGCTGGCCTTGTAGCCGCCGAACGGCGCGTTGGCGTCGATCAGGTACTGGTTCACGCCGAACGTCCCGGTGCGGACATGCCGCGCCAGCTCGAGCCCACGCTCGACATCGGCGGTCCACACCGAGCCTGCCAGGCCATAGTCCGAGTCGTTGGCGATGCGTACCGCCTCCCGCTCGCCGGTGTACGGGATCACCGTCAGCACCGGCCCGAAGATCTCCTCCCGCGCGATGCGCATGTCGTTGTCGGCGTCGGCGAACACCGTCGGCCGCACGTACCAGCCACTGTCGACGCCGTGGGGCATGCCGGTACCGCCGGTGACGATCCGCGCGCCCTCCTGGACACCGAGCTCGATGTAGCTCGCGACCCGCTCCTGCTGGCGCCGCGCGACCATCGGTCCGATGTAGTTGGCCTCGTCGTGCGGGTCGCCGACCGGCAGGGCAGCGACCATCCCGGCCAGCGCGTCGACCACCTCGTCGTAGCGGCTGCGCGGGGCCAGGATCCGGCTCTGCGCCACGCACGCCTGCCCGCTGTTGAGCAGCGAGGCCAGCTTCAGGCCATCCACAGTCGCATCGACGTCGCAGTCGTCGAGCACGATCGCGGCCGACTTCCCGCCGAGTTCGAGCGTGAGCCGCTTGAGGTCCGAGCCGCACAGTGAGGCGATACGACGGCCCGCGGCGGTCGATCCGGTGAACGACACCTTGTCCACACCGGGATGGGTGACCAGGTACTCCCCGGTCTCGCGGCAGGCGGGCAGCACGCTGACCACGCCTTGCGGCAGCCCGACCTCGTCGAGGATCTCGGCGAGCAGCAACGAGTCCAGCGGAGCCTCCGGTGCCGGTTTGATCACCACGGTGCAACCGGCGAGCAGGGCGGGCGCGAGCTTGGCCATGAGCACGTACTGCGGCACGTTCCACGGGATGACCACGGCGACCACGCCTGCCGGTTCACGGCGGACGACGACCTGTTCACCGAACGCGCCGTCCCGACGATCCTCCCAGGCGAACCGCTCCGCCGCCGTCAGGAAGGCATCCAGCGACGTCGCGGTGGCCTGGGTCTGACCGAGGTGCGAGAACCAGATCGGCGAACCCATCTCTGTGGTGATCAACTCGGCCATCTCACCCATCCTGGACTCGTACGCCTTGGCCAACCGGGACACGACCCGCCGCCGCTCACCCGGGTCCGTACGCGGCCACTCCCCCTCGTCGAATGCCCGCCTAGCCGCACCGACCGCGGCATCCACATCGCTTCGGGAAGCCTCGGGGACACTTCCCACCACCTGCTCGCTGTGCGGTGAGACCACGTCGATGGTGCCTGCGGTCGCGGGTGACTGCCACTTCCCTCCGATGTAGAGCCGACCGTAGTGCAGCTTCGGTGTTCCGTTCATGGCGCGACGTCCTCCCAACTGGCGAATCCCGATGGTTCGTGTGGACCGAAACAGGCGAACTCGAACATGCCCCAGCCGGACTCGCCTCCACAGCGGGCGCGCACCAGATTGTCGGTGACGCTCCAGTAGGCCGCCCGCTTAGCGGCGTCGGCGACGTCGTAGCTGCGGCCCTGCACCACCAGTTCGCCGAGGTACATGCCGTGCCGCCAGTCGTCGACGCCGTAACCGCCACCCGCCCCGAGCGCCAGTGGGACCCGCGGTTCGAGTGTGATCTCGGGGCCATGGCTGAACAACAGCGTCGCCGCCGCCACCTCCCGTGTGCCGGAGGCGAACTCGATACCGATCTCCGGCCTGCCGAGATGCTCGACCTCGCCGCCAGCCGATTCCGGCCACACCCGCACGGCCTCCTCCAGTGACCGGGTGCCACGCGCGTCCTCCTGAACGATGGTGATGACGCTGAACTCCTCGAATTGCAGCGGCGCGTACACCCAGTAGAAGGATCCGGGTTCCTTCGCCGCGCCGATCCCGGCTGGTTCCGGCTCACCGACCGGGCGGATGCCCCACGACCGGTCCCGCGTTCCCCACCAGCTGCCCGGTGTGACCTCGTAGGTTTCCCCGTCTATGGTGAGCGTGCCGCTCCACTGGCCGGTCTGGGCCAGCCGGTTGGAGTCCACAATGGTTCGACCGTGTTGCCGCAACTCGTGGCGCGGTTCCAGGATGGCAGGCACGGAGCCGGTGTACGTCAGGTCGAACTCCAACCCGTGGTCATTGGGCTCGAGCACCACGCGGAGCCGGTACAGGCCTTCGAGGACCTCGACCCGGAACGGTCCGACCGTGGTGTCCATCCGGTCGATGCCCAGCTCACGGGAGGCGCGTACGGCGAGTTGGGTGCCGTCGCGGTGCACCACGGCGAACGCGTCGGCCACCCCGAGGTTCGGGTACTGGCCCATCCCGGTGACCAGGAACAGCTCTCCCGAATGCGGGTGGCAGTTGAAGTAGTAGCGGTCGTAGAAGTTGCGGTCGCTGGTGCCGACCCGGCGGACCGGTTCGATCACCTGGTGGATGGGGTAGTCGTCGAGCGGGGAGAGCACCGGCGTCACCGCCTCGCCAATCGTGTCCGGTAACTGGTTGCCGACATTTTTACTGCATTCAGAAAATAAGTCAACAGGCCCTACCACTTCGGATCTAGATCGTGTTCTATAGGGCGCAACCCCGGCGACGACCGTCTCGTCGGTACGGGTTAATCGATACACAGCCGAATCCTGTTGACCTACCGAGCGGTACGCCGCACGCTCCTCTGAAACACGTTCTACGCTAGGGAGCCAGCATGTCCCCCAACCGCCGCACCGTCATCGCTGGCGCACTGGCAGGCGGGCTCATCACCGTTGCCGGGCCGCGTGGTGCCTGGGCTCGCACCGCGCCTTCCGCTGGTGATCCCGTCCGGGTCTACCTGATCATTGTGGACGGACTGCGCATCGACGAGGTCCCGCTCATGCCGCAACTGTCCGAGCTCGCAGGAACCGGAACGTACTACCCGGAAGCACGGGCCCAGATGTCGGCCGAGACCACCCCCAACCACATCAGCATGCTCACCGGGATGCGGGCCGACCGGCACGGCATGCCGGGAAACGCGGTACCTGGCTTGCCCATCCGGGTCAGCGACGACCCGCGCTACCTGAAGGCGGACTCGATCCTCACGCTCATGCGCAGGCAAGCACCGGATCTACGCTCGGCCACGATCGGGGCGAAGGACTACGTCGCCGAGTCGGCCAAGCACGACCGTACCGGCGACGGGGAGCAGGACACGACCTACAGCAACGACCCGATCACGTCGAACCCGGCGACCTTCGACTCGGCACGCGATGAGGAGACCGGCACCGAGGCCCTGCTGGTCTCCCGCGAGCACGACCCCGATTTCCTGTTCCTCAATCTCGGAGACGTGGATCGCTACGGGCACTTCGACGAGACGGGTGGGCTCACCGGTGGCGAGCTACCCGCGCTGCGCCGCGCCACGCTGCTCACCGCCGATCAACAGTTGCGGCACCTGGTGACCGAGTTGCGCTCCAGCGGACGCTGGGAGCGAACGGTGTTCATCGTGACCGCGGATCACTCCATGGACTGGTCGTTCCGCGATGCCCTCGTAAACCTGGCGCCTGCGTTCGCCGAGGATTCGCTGCTGGCCGACGAGGTCTTCGCGGCGGTCAACGGCGGCGCCTGCCTGTACGGGTTGCGCAGCCCGGACGAGCCGAAGGCCGGTGAACGGCTGCGCCGGATGCGCGAGATCGCGCTGTCAGTCGAGGCCGTGGAGGAGGCACTGTACCTGCATCCGAATCCGGACGACGGTGGTAAGCAGCACTGGGTGGGAAGGCACCACCCGCACTGGGGCCTCGGCGGGGACTTCAGCGGCGAACTGCTGGTTACCGTCAAACCCGGATTCCGCATCGGGCACCACGAGAGCGCGCCCCTGTGGCTGGCCAACCCGATCCCCGGTAACCACGGCCACCCCGTGACGCTGCCGATTCCCATCGTGGTCTCCGGCGGCTGGGAGGGCCTACGGCAGCAGGTGGTCGAGCCGGATGGGCAGCCGGGCGTGGCCGATGAGGACCCCTCGCAGGCCCGCAACATCGACCTCGCGCCGACGGCGGCGTGGCTGCTTGGCCTGTACCCGCCGCCCGGTGGCTTCGACGGCCGTGTACTGCACGAGGCGTTCCGGATGCGGCCACCGTCCAGGGTCGCCGTCAGCAACGTCGCCAGCATGCCCACTGTGGAGCGACTGGCTGGAGGGGACGACTTCGGCGACGCCGTCGCGGTGTCCAGTCACGCCTTCCCGGACGGTGCGGATGCCGTCGTCGTCGTGCCTGCCGAGGCGCCATGGCACGCAGCGGGTGCCGTGCCGCTGGCCATCCGTCGCGGCGGGCCGATCCTGCCTGCCCGGGCGAGTGGCGTTCCCCGATCGATACTCGCCGAGGTTCGCAGGCTCGGACCGGAGCGCGCCTACATCCTCGGCGGCAAGGAGGTGCTCGGCGGCCGCGTCGAACGCGAACTGACCTCGGCAGGGGTGAGCGAGGTTCGTCGCCTCGCGGGGGATGACGCAGCCGCTACCGCGGCCGAGGTGGCCGTCGAACTCGGTGTGGCGGAGGCGAATCGTCAGGCGATCCTCGTCGACGGTGCGGGCGACAGCACAGCGGGCGGGCGCGGACTCGCCGACGCGATCGCCGCCGGGCCCGTAGGCGGTGCCCGCTACCCGGCGGACTTCGCCAATGACGACCGGCCACGGGTGCTCGACCAGTCGGCCGCTACCGGGGAGCTGCCACGCGGCAGGCGGCCGGTGCTACTCAGCGGTGACACCAGCCTGCCGGAAACCACCCGCGCGGCGTTGACCGAGCTAGACATCGATCGGGTGCTGGTGGCAGGCGGTACACACCGTGTGCCAGCGGCGCTCGAGGAATCGCTGCGCGGCGAGGGCATGCTGGTGGAGCGGATCGGCGCACGCGGGCCCGGCGAGACCGGGCGCCGCTGGGCCGAGCGCGGTGTGCGCGAGGGTGCCTACACCGACGAGCTGTGGCTGGCGGCCGAACGGGCAACGCTGCCGAGCCTGGCGGCTGCCGCTGCCGCGGGGTACCGGGGCGGCACCCTCCTGCTGATACCACCCGGTGAGCTGTCACAGCGCTCACCCGCCCGCCGCTTCCTCACCGAACGGTCCGACGAGTTCGTGCACCTGCGCATCGCGGGCGGTGAGGACACCTTTCCCGGCTCGCTCGCCGACGCCGTGATCGAGCTCCTCCACCAGCGCCGCACCCGCTCAGGCTGAGCGCACCATGCAGGCGGGCCGAACGTCACGTTAGCCCCTGGAAGGTGCCACACGTGACGTTCGGCTCCACCACCACGACGGCTAGCGGGTCTTGTCCAACCGGGACAGCGCCTCGTCGAACTCGCGGATGAGGTCCGACATGATGTCGGCGACTGGGCGCACCTGGTTCATCCTGCCCACGATCTGGCCGACCGGCATCGCGACCACGGACGGGTCCTTCGCCGCGGCTATGCGCTGGTGCGCCTCGCTGACCAGCAGGTTCTGCAGCGGCATCGGCAGCGGGTCGGGGGCGTCCGACGCGCTCCACGCCTCGGTCCAACGCGTCTTCAGCAGCCGGGCGGGCTTGCCGCTGAAGATCCGGGAACGCACCGTATCGGCGGAGGTGGCGCCCAGCATGGCCTGCTGCATGGCGTGCGAGCTGCTCATCGTCTCGAGGTACTCGCTCGTGGTCAGCCAGTACGAGCCCATCCACACCCCGCTGGCACCGAGGGCCAGCGCGGCAGCGATCTGCTTGCCGGAGCCGATACCGCCTGCCGCGAGCACCGGCACCTGCTCGCCGACCTGCTCGGCCACCTCGGGAAGCAGCACCATGGACGCGATCTCCCCGGTGTGGCCGCCCGCCTCGTAACCCTGGGCGACCACGATGTCCACACCGCTGGCGACGTGGCTGGCGGCGTGCTCGGCCTTGCCCGCGAGCGCCGCCACCTTCACCCCTGCCTCGTGCGCTTCGGTGATGATGTCCACCGGCGGGGACCCGAGCGCGTTCGCGATCAGGCTGATCGGGTGTTTCAGCGCCACGTCGACATGAGCACGGGCGACCGAATGCAACCAGCCGAGCACCCCGGCGTCGTCCGTACGGGACGGCAGGTCCGGCACGCCGAGCTGCTGTAGCGTGCGCTCTACGAACGCGCGATGCTCGTCAGGGATGTGCTTCTCCAGGTCAGCCATACTGCCTTCGGTGGGCACCTTGGACGGCATGACGATGTCCACCCCGTAGGGTTTGCCGCCGGTATTGGCATCCATCCAGTCGAGCACCCGGTCCAGCTCCTCGGCATCGTTGAACCGGACACAGCCAAGCACACCCAGACCGCCTGCTCGGGAGATCGCTGCCGCGACGTGCTCGGAGGGTGTGAAGCCGACGATCGGGTAGTCGATCCTCAGCGTGTCACAGAGTGCTGTCCGCATCGTGCTCCTCTACATAGCTCTTCGCCCATGCGTAATCCGGCTTACCGCTCGGCTGGCGCTGCACCTGATCGACGAACCATACGCTGCGCGGGACCTTGTACCCGGCGATCTTGGTGCGCGCGTGCTCGATCAGCGCGGGCACGTCGATCGAGGCGCCGTCGTCCGGTTGGATCACCGCGCCGACCCGTTGGCCCCACCGCTCGTCGGGTACCCCGACGACGAGGACGTCGAAGACGCCGGGATACGACTTGAGCGCGCCCTCGACCTCCTCCGGGTAGACCTTCTCGCCACCGGTGTTGATCGATTGCGAGCCGCGGCCGAGCAGCGTGACCGAGCCGTCTTCCTCGTAGCGCGCGTAATCCCCGGGAACGACGTAGCGCTTACCGTCGACCTCGACGAAGATGCTCTTGGTCTTCTCGGGGTCCTTGTAGTACCCGATCGGCACGTGCCCGCCCCTGGCCATCCTGCCGACCGCGCCTGGCTTGGGCTCGATGAGGTTGTTGTCGTCGTCGACGAGCACGGCCTGCTTGCTGAAGTTCACCCTGGGACCCGCCGAGTGGTCGCTGTCCTTACTGATCATGCTGATCCCGGTGAATCCGCTCTCGGAGGCTCCGACCGCGTCGGTCAGTACCGCGTTGGGGAATTCCTCGAGGTACTGCTGCTTGAGCGACTGCGAGAACAGCGCGGCGTGGCTGGTGATCGCCACCAGCGAGGAGGCGTCGTAGTCGCCCTCGCGGTAGGCGTCGAGCAGCGGCTTGCCCATGGCGTCACCGACCATGGTGAGCACATTGACCTTGTGTTCTTGGACCTGGCGCCACACCTCGTGCGGATCGAACTGCGGGACGAGCACCACCGGGCTCCCGGTGAACAACCCGCCGAATGCCGCCCACTGCGCGGCGCCGTGGATCAGCGGCGAAACAGGCATCCGGATCAGCCCCGGCCCGTCGGCGCCCTGATTGGCCAGTGTCCACTCGTCAGGGACGTACTCGCCGGTCATGAAGTCGATGCCGCCACCGAGGACGCGCCACACGTCCTCCTGCCGCCACATGACGCCCTTCGGGTAGCCGGTGGTACCTCCGGTGTAGAGGATGTAGAGATCATCGGGGCTGCGCTCGCCGAAGTCCCGCTCGGCCGACTGCTCGGCAAGTGCACCTTCGTAGGGCACGCCGTTATAGCGCGTGTAGTCGGCGTCCGAACCGTCCTCGACAACGAGAACGTGTTTCAGTTTCGGCGCGGAGGGAAGGACATCGGCGACGCGGTCGACGAACTGCCGCTCATGCACCAGCGCTACCAGGTCGGCGTTGTCGAAAAGGTACCGCAACTCCTCGGCCACGTACCGGAAGTTGACGTTCACGGCGCGCGCCCTGAGCTTGTACGCCGCGAACATCGCCTCCATGGACTCGACGGAGTTCCGCGAGTAGATCCCAATGTGATCGTCCTTGCCGACACCCTGGGCTGCGAGGTGATGGGCAAGTTTGTTGGCGCGCTCGTCCAGCTCGCGGAAGGTGAGCTGGCGGTCGCCACAGACGACGGCTGTGCGCTCCGGCACGACGTCGACGGCGTGCTCCAGGAGGTCTGCGATGTTCAGTGCCATACACCACAAACTAGAACATGTTATCGTCTGAGGCAATGGTCAACATCTGGCCGACGTTCGGCCACGACGTCGCGGAAGAGAGCAGCCGAAACTATGAGCACAACACCCTCGAACGCCGGAGCCGGCGGTGACGCACACGCGCTCGTGGAGCAGCGCGGGCACACGCTGATCGTGACGATGAACCGGCCGGAGGCGCGCAACGCGCTGAGCGCCGAGATGATCGAGATCATGGTCGACGCGTGGAACACCGTGGACAACGATCCTTCGATCCGCTGCTGCATCCTGACCGGGGCAGGTGGCTCGTTCTGCGCGGGCGCCGACCTCAAGGCCATGACCAAGAGCCATCCGGGTAAGGCGATGTCCAGCGGCAGCTGGGACCCTTCCCGGATCGAGGGACTACTGAAAGGTCGCAGGCTGACGAAACCCCTCATCGCCGCCGTCGAGGGCCCCGCGATCGCGGGCGGCACCGAGATCCTGCAGGCCACCGATATCCGGGTGGCGGGTGAGAGCGCGAAGTTCGGGGTGAGCGAGGCCCGGTGGGGACTGTTCCCTATGGGCGGCTCGGCCGTCCGACTACCCCGCCAGATCCCGTACACGGTGGCCGCCGACATCCTGCTTACCGGCAGGCACATCACGGCGGGTGAGGCCAAGGACATCGGCTTGATCGGGCATGTGGTGCCCGACGGCGGCGCGCTGGACAAGGCGCTCGAGCTGGCCGACCGGATCGCGGCGAACGGCCCGCTGGCCGTGCAGGCGATCCTCCGGACCATGCGCGACACCGAGGGCATGCACGAGGAAGAGGCCTTCGCCATCGACGCCAAGCTCGGCCTCGACGTGTTCACCAGCGCCGACGCCAAGGAAGGTCCCCGCGCCTTCGCCGAGAAGCGCACCCCCGAGTTCCGAGGCGAGTGACGCCGGGGTGCGAGCCGAAGGGACCCTTCGGTACATATCCGGTACCCGAGGAGTCCTTCGGCTCGCACTCCCTGGTCAGATCGCGCGCTCGCGCTCCTGCCAGTAGGGGTCGCGGAGCTTGCGCTTGTAGAGCTTGCCGTTGGGGTCGCGGGGCAGCTCGTCGAGGTAGTCGATACTGCGGGGCAACTTGAACTTGGCCAGCCTGCCGCGCGCGTGCTCCAGCAGCTCCCCGGTCAGCTCCTCGCTGGGCGACACCCCAGGGGCGGGCTGCACCACGGCCTTGATCTCCTCACCCCAGTCGTCGTTGGGTACCCCGAACACCGCGACGTCGGCGACCTTCGGGTGCACCACGAGCTCGCCCTCGATCTCGGCCGGGTAGATGTTCACCCCGCCGGAAATGATCATGTCGCTCTTGCGGTCGCACAGGTAGAGGTAGCCGTCCTCGTCGAGGTAGCCGACATCGCCGAGCGTGAACATGTCGCCGACCTTGGACTTCTCGGTCTTCTGCCGGTCCTTGTGGTACTCGAAGGACGACGAGCCCATGCGCATGTAGACCGTACCCACGTCGCCTGCGGGCAGCTCGTTGCCGTCATCGTCGAGGATCTTCACCGTCGACCCCGGCCACGGCCTGCCCACCGAACCCGGTTTGCGGAGCCATTCCTCCCCGCTGATCGCGGTGCCACCGCCCTCGGTAGCCGCGTAATACTCGGTGACCACCGGGCCCCACCAGTCGAGCATCTGCCGCTTCACCTCGTTCGGGCAAGGCGCCGCCCCGTGGATGACGTTGCGCAGCGAGGACACGTCGTATCGGCTGCGCACCTCCTCCGGTAGCGCGAGCAGCCGGTTGAACTGCGTGGGTACCACGTGACTATGCGTCACCCGGTACCGCTCGATCAGTCGCAGCATCTCCTCGGGCTCCCACTTGTCCATGAGCACCGCGGTGTGCCCGAGATGGATGGAAATCGACACGAAGTTCAGCACCGCCGTGTGGTACAGCGGCGAACCGCACAGGTGCACGTGGTCGTCGAACGGCTCCAGCCCGAAGATCCCGAAGAACCACCGGGCCGCCACCGGAGCCTCGTGCGGATCGTCGCCGGTCAGCGGCCTGCGCACGCCCTTGGGCTTGCCGGTGGTTCCCGAGGTGTACAGCATGGGCGAGCCCGCGGTGCGCTCCGGTGGCGGTTCCTCGGACTGGCCATCGGCCAGCTCGGCGACGGGCCGGAAGCCGGGGACGTCGCCGACCGCGAACCGAGCCTCGGGCGGCATTCCGGCCTCGTCGGCGGCGGCGACGGCCGCCTCGGCGAAGCGCTCGTGGGCGAGGAACGCCTTGGCCTCGGAGTCGGAGAGCAGGTAGGCGATCTCGCTGCCGACCAGGTGCCAGTTGACCACCACCACGTACAGGCCGGACTGCATCGCGGCGAAGTACCCGGCCAGCAGCTCCACTCCGTTGGGTTGCAACAGCACGATCACGTCCCCGGTGCGCAGGCCCAGCTCGCGCAGGCCGCGCGCGTACCGGTTGGCCTTGGCCACCAGCTCGCCATAGCTGATCTCGCCGCGTTCCGGGTCGACGACGGCGATGCGCTCGGGCTGCTGCTCGGCGATACGCCACAGCCCGGGGCTGGCATTCTGCGTCGCTGTTTCGGCTGTCATCGTTGCACTCTTCCTGTCGTAGGCACGGTTGGGGCTCAGCGGTAGGACACACAGTTCCCTTCAACGTAGAACGTGTTCTATATTAGGACAAGGTGTGTGCCATCAAACAGACAAGGAACCGCCGCGATCAGCCTCCGGCTCTTGCTTCCATTTTAAGAACATGTTTCACTCTTGGTGTGATCGCCGAGGAAACTCCGCTGTCGGCACCGCTGGATATCGGGTTCGACTACACCCGCTCCCTCGGCGGTGTCTTCAGCCACTTCATGACCGAACTGGCCAACCGCCGCATCACCGGGGTCCGCGGCTCGGACGGCACGGTGCACGTCCCACCGGTGGAGTACGACCCGAACACGGCCGAAGCGCTGTCGGAGTTCGTCGAGGTCGCCGACGTGGGTACGGTGCGTGCCTGGTCCTGGTGCGCGCAGCCGGTCGAGCGACAACCCATCCAGCGCCCCTTCGCGTGGGCGTTGATCACGCTCGACGGCGCCGACACCGCCATGCTGCACGCCGTGAACGTCACCTCACCTGAGGCGATGCGCACCGGCATGCGGGTACGCGCCCGCTGGGCCGACGAACCGATCGGGCACATCACCGACATCGCCTACTTCGACCCCGTCGATGACGCCGAGCGGGTCGGTGACGCCCCAACGCCTGCGCGGCCACCCGCAGCCCGCGAGGACGCAGGCGGCGCGGTGGACACCGTGATCACCCCGATCCACCTGTCCTACACCCACTCCGTGTCGCCCGAGGAGAGCCGGTACTTGCGCGCGCTGGCCGAAGGCAGGATGCTGGCGCAACGCTGCCCAGCCTGCGAGAAGGTCTACATCCCACCGCGCGGCGCCTGCCCGACCTGCGGGGTCCCGACGACCACCGAGGTCGAGCTGCCGGACACCGGGATCGTGACGACCTTCTGCATCGTCAACGTCCCGTTCCTCGGTCAGCGCATCACCCCGCCCTACGTGGCGGCCTACATCCTGCTGGACGGCGCCGATATCCCGTTCCTGCACCTGGTGCTCGGCTGCGAGGCCGACGAGGTCCGGATGGGCATGCGCGTACGAGCGGTGTGGAAGCCGCGCGAGGAGTGGGAAACCTCGCTACAGAACGTCGATCACTTCGAACCGACCGGCGAGCCGGACGCCCCGTACGACTCGTACGCCCATCACCTCTAGCGCGCCACGGGAGCAAGCAATGACCAGTGTCGCCGTCGTGGGATTCACGCAGGCACCCAACGTCCGCGAAACGCAAGGAACGACCAACGGGGTCGAGATGCTCGTCCCCACCCTCGCCGAAGCTTTTCAGCAGACCGGCCTGTCCCCATCGGACATCGGGTTCTGGTGTTCCGGATCGTCCGACTACCTGGCTGGGCGCGCCTTCACGTTCATCTCGGCGATCGACGCCATCGGCGCGTTCCCGCCGATCAACGAGTCGCATGTGGAAATGGACGCCGCGTGGGCGCTGTACGAGGCGTGGGTGAAGATCCTCACCGGGGAGGTCGATACCGCGCTGGTCTACGGGTTCGGCAAGTCCTCAGCCGGGACGCTGCGCCGCGTGCTGTCGCTGCAACTGGACCCGTACGTCGTCGCGCCACTGTGGCCCGACTCGATCAGCATCGCCGGGATCCAGGCACGGATGGGCATGGAGTCCGGCCGCTGGAGCGAGCAGGCCATGGCCGAGGTCGCCGCGCGCAGCCTCACCGACGCCGCGGCCAACCCGAGCGCGCAGCGCCGCGAGGCCGTCACCGCGGCCGAGCTGCTCGACCGCCCGGTGGTGGCCGACCCGCTGCGTGCGCACGACATCGCACCGATCACCGACGGCGCCTCCGTGGTCATCCTGGCGCGAACCGAACGCGCCCGCGAGATCGTCGAGCGGCCCGCCGTGATCACCGGCTTCGAGCACCGGGTGGACTCCCCGTCGCTCGGCGGGCGTGACCTTACCCGCTCGGAGTCCACGCGCGCCGCAGGCAGGGCCGCAGGCGGTGACGGTGTGGAGCTGGCCGAACTGCACGCCCCGTTCAGCCACCAGGAGCTGATCCTGGCAGGCGAGCTCGGGCTGGCAGACGGGGTTCGCATCAACCCGTCCGGCGGCGCGCTCGCGGCGAACGCGCTGTTCTCCGGCGGGCTGACCCGGATCGGCGAGGCGGCCATGCGCATCATCGACGGCACGGCAGGCAAGGTTCTCGCGCACGCCACGAGCGGTCCCGCGCTGCAGCAGAACCTTGTCGCGGTAATGGAGGGCGAGTAATGAGCAAGCAGCGAGCCGCTGTGCTCGGCACCGGGCAGACGCACCACAAGGCCAAGCGCACCGATGTCTCGATGCCGGGTCTGATCCGTGAGGCCGTCGACCGCGCGATGGCCGACGCGCAGGTGGACTGGCCCGACATCGACGCCGTCGTGCTCGGCAAGGCGCCCGACCTGTTCGAGGGCGTGATGATGCCGGAGCTGTTCCTCGCCGACGCGCTCGGCGCCAGCGGCAAGCCACTGCTGCGGGTGCACACCGCCGGTTCGGTGGGAGGATCCACCTCGCTCGTCGCCGCGAGCCTGGTGACCTCCGGAGTGCACCGGCGGGTGCTGACCGTGGCCTTCGAGAAGCAGTCCGAGTCCAACGCCATGTGGGCGCTGTCGATCGCCCCGCCGTTCTCCATGCCGGTCGGCGCGGGAGCCGGTGGTTACTTCGCCCCGCACGTGCGTGCCTACATCCGCCGCGCAGAGGCCCCCGAGCACATCGGCGCGCTCGTCGCGGTGAAGGACCGGCGCAACGGGGCGCTCAACCCCTACGCCCACCTGCGACAGCCCGAGATCACCTTCGAGTCGGTGCAGGCCTCACAAGTGCTGTGGGATCCGATCCGCTACGACGAGACCTGCCCCTCCTCCGACGGGGCGTGCGCCATGGTGCTTGGCGACGAGGCGGCGGGCGACGCCGTGCCCGGCGGAGCCGCCTGGATCCACGCCACCGCGATGCGCACCGAGCCGACCACCTTCGCCGGACGCGACCAGGTCAACCCGCAGTCGGGCAAGGACGCCGCTGCCGCGCTGTGGCGCGATGGCGGCATCACCGACCCGTTCGCCGAGATCGACGTGGCCGAGCTGTACGTCCCGTTCTCCTGGTTCGAGCCGATGTGGCTGGAGAACATGGGCTTCGCCGAGGAGGGCACCGGCTGGAAGCTCACCGAGTCCGGCACCACCGAGCTCGGCGGCAGGCTACCCATCAACCCCTCCGGCGGGGTGATGTGCACCAACCCGATCGGCGCCTCGGGCATGCTGCGCTGCGCCGAAGCGGCCAAACAGGTGATGGGACGCGCAGGCGATTACCAGGTCGACGGCGCGCGCAAGGCCGTCGGCCACGCCTACGGCGGTGGCTCCCAGTACTTCGCGATGTGGCTGGTAGGCGCCGACAAGCCCTGACCCACCCGTGTCCAGCGCCCCGGCACCCCGTGTCCGGGCCCTGGTCACCCTGAGCCAAGCAGTCGGGCACCCCGCCGAGGGCGGGGTGCCCGAGTTCTGGCTACGAGAGGTGTTATCAGGAATACGCCACCGGGAAGTGCTTGATGCCGTTGACCCACCCGGAGCGGAGCCGGGAGAGCTCGCCGACCTGCCGGATATTGGGCATCTCATCGGCGATCGCGTTGAACATCAGGTCGATCTCCAGGCGGGCCAGGTTGGCGCCGAGGCAGTAGTGCGTTCCGGTACCACCGAAGCCGACGTGCGGGTTGGGGTCCCGCATGATGTCGAAGGTCATCGGGTTGTCGAAGGCTTCCTCGTCGAAGTTGGCCGAGCTGTAGAACATACCGACTCGTTGACCAGCCTTGATGTGTTGGCCACCCAGCTCGGTGTCGGCGGTGGCTGTTCGCTGGAACACCGTGATCGGTGTCGCCCACCGCACGATCTCGTCGGGTGCGGTCCTCGGCCGCTCCGCCTTGTACAGCTCCCACTGCTCGGGGTTGTCAAGGAACGCCTTCATGCCGTGTGTGATCGCGTTGCGGGTGGTCTCGTTACCGGCGACAGCGAGCAGGATGACGAAGAAGCCGAACTCGTCGTTGCTGAGCGACTCCCCGTCGATATCGGCGTTGACCAGCTTGGTGACGATGTCGTCGACGGGGCACTTCTGCCGCTCCTCGGCCATCGCTGCCGCGTATCCCAGGATCTCGGTGGAGGCGTTCACCGGGTCGACGCTGTACTCGGGGTCGTCGTAGCTGATCATCTCGTTCGACCACTCGAAGATCTTGTGCCGGTCCTCCTGCGGCACGCCGAGCAGCTCAGCGATGGCCTGCAGCGGCAGTTCGGAGGCCACCTCTTCGACGAAGTCACCGCTGCCTCGTTGCTTGGCCTCGCGCACGATGCCTGCCGCGCGCTTGGCCAGTGCCTCGCGCAGGCTCTCCACGGCGCGGGGGGTGAACCCCTTCGACACGATCCGGCGTGCCTTGGTGTGCTGCGGCGGGTCCATGTTGACGATCATGGCGCGCTGCATCTCGATCTCTTCGCGGGTGATGTCGCCGTTGAACCGGATGACCGCGGTGTTCTCCCAGGAGGAGAACAGCTGCGGGTTCTTGGAGATCTCCTTGATGTCTTCCATCCGGGTCACGACCCAGTAGCCGCCGTCGTCGAAGCCACTCACCCCGGCAGGCTGCGGGTTCCACCACACCGGCGCCGTGCGGCGCAGTTCGGCGAACTCCTCCAGCGGCATCCGCTCGGCGTTCAGATCGGGATCGGTGAAATCGAAACCAGCTGGGATCGACGGTGTTGCCACGGCTACCTCCTACGTGGTCGCACTGCGCCCTGCGCAGCCCACACCAGGCCTGAATATAACGTGTTCTACTCCGATTGAAGCACACGAACCCGGAGAAGCAAAGAGCGCGAGTGAAACCCGTTAACTCGACCAAGATCGCCTATAGTGTCACATCATGCCGCGGCGAACTCGCCCGGCTCGCGCAACCTCACAGCACCCCCGCATTGCCTGCACAGAGAACATGTTCTAGTTTCGTAGGTGTAGTCGAACGAGCAGGAGGCATCCAGTGGGTAGTCCAGTGATCGTGACGGCCGCGCGCACGCCGATCGGCAAGCGCGGTGGGTGGCTTGCCGGGCTCCATCCCGCCGAGATCCTCGGCGCTGCCCAGCGAGCCCTGATCGAGCGGACGGGCATCGACCCGGCGGAGGTCGAGCAGGTCATCGGCGGCACGGTCACCCAGGCAGGCGAGCAGGCTGGCAACGTCACACGGACCGCGTGGCTGCACGCAGGGCTGCCGGAGGGCTGCGGCGCCACGACCATCGACGCGCAGTGCGGCTCGGCGCAGCACGCCACCCACCTGGTCGCGGGGCTCATCGCAGGCGGCGCTATCGATGTGGGCATCGCCTGCGGTGTCGAGTCCATGAGCCGGGTACCGCTCGGCGCCAACCGCGGGGTGGATGTCGGCTCGCCGCGCCCCGACTCGTGGGCGATCGACATGCCCAACCAGTTCGAGGCCGCCGAACGCATCGCCGCACGTCGGGGCCTCACCAGGGAGGACATCGACACCTTCGGAGCGAAATCGCAGCGCAAGGCCAACTTCGCCGCCGCGCAGGGACGGTTCGGCTCCGAGATCGTGCCTGTCAAGGCTCCCGTGCTCGAGCAGGGCCGCCCGACCGGCGAAACCCAGCTCGTCACCCGTGACCAGGGGCTGCGGGAGACGACGCCGGAGGCGCTGGCACAGCTCAAGCCGGTACTCGACGGTGGTCTGCACACCGCGGGAACCTCCTCGCAGGTCTCCGACGGCGCGGCGGCGGTACTACTGATGGACGAGGACAAAGCCCGCGCACTCGGTTTGACGCCCCGAGCGCGAATCCGGTCCCAGGCCCTGATCGGCGCCGAACCGTACTACCACCTGGACGGCCCGATCACAGCCTCGCAGCGGGTGCTGGACCGGGCCGGGATGACCATCGAGGAACCGGACCTGTTCGAGGTGAACGAGGCATTCGCCTCCGTCGTGCTGTCCTGGCAACAGGTGCTCCAGCCCGATCCGGGCAAGGTGAACGTCAACGGAGGCGCCATCGCCCTCGGACACCCCGTCGGCAGCACCGGCGCGCGCCTGATCACCACGGCGCTGCACGAACTGGAACGCATCGACGCCGCCACCGCGCTGATCTCCATGTGCGCGGGTGGCGCCATGTCCACGGCGAGCATCATCGAGCGGATATAACGACGGGCGTGTCGGGCGCAAAGGCACCCTTGTTGGGTGATGCGTACGCTTTCCTGCCCAACACAGAGTGCTGACACGCCCGACACGCCCGGCTGTCAGGTTCCGTATACCGGCTCCGGCGCAGGACTGTCGGCGATCAGCTCGCGCACCACAGGCCCGAGTTCGGCTGGTTCCCAGCGGGCGCCCTTATCGTGGGCCGGGCCGTGCCGCCAGCCCTGCGCCAGCGACACCGTGCCGCCTTCCACCTCGAACACGCGGCCGGTCACATCGGCTGCCTCTACGCTTGCCAGCCAGACGACCAGCGGGGACACGTTCTCCGGGGCCATCGCGTCGAAACCGCCCTCCGGGGCGGCCATATCCTCGGCGAACGCCTGCTCGGTCATCCTGGTGCGGGCAGCGGGGGCGATGGCGTTGACCGTCACACCGTACCGGGCGAACTCGGCCGCGGCCACGATCGTCAATCCCGCGATACCCGCCTTGGCCGCCGAGTAGTTTCCCTGGCCGATGCTGCCGAGCAGGCCCGCGCCGGAACTGGTGTTGATGATCCGCGCGTCCGGCTGCCTGCCTGCCTTGCTCTCCGCGCGCCAGTGCGCAGCGGCGTGTCGCATCGTCGCGAAGTGCCCCTTGAGGTGCACCCGGATCACGTCGTCCCAGTCCTTCTCTTCCAGGTTGACCAGCATCCGGTCCCGCAGGAACCCCGCATTGTTCACCAGCACGTCCAGGCGCCCGTAGGTCTCCAGCGCGGTGCTGATCAGGTCGCGCGCACCCTCCCAGTCGGCGACATCGTGGGTACTGGCCACCGCCTTACCGCCCCGTGCCTCGATCTCGTCGACGACCTGCTGCGCAGGCCCGACCGACTGTCCCGCACCGTCGAGGCTCACGCCGACATCGTTGACGACCACCGATGCGCCCTCGGCTGCGAACGCCAAGGCGTGCGCCCGGCCGATGCCGCGCCCGGCTCCGGTGACGATCACGACCCTACCGTCGTTGATTCCGCTCATCCTCACTCCTTGCCCTGCTGTGATTGTCGCTGTGTCGTTGCCGCGTCGAGAAACGCGGGCCGCTCCCCTCCACCGTGGACTTTCAGTGTCGCTCCGCTGACGTAAGAAGCTAAGGGCGAGGCGAGAAAGACCGCGCAGTTGCCTACTTCCTCGGCCTCGGCCAGTCGTCCGAGCGGGACAGTGGAGCCGACCGCGGCCACTCCCTCGGAATCGCCGTAGTGCATTTCGGCCAGCTCGGTACGCACCATCCCGACGTCCACGGCGTTGACCCGGATCGCTGGTGCCCACTCGACGGCAAGGCTCGCCGTGAGGTTGTCCAGCCCCGCCTTCGCCGCGCCGTACGCCGCGGTACCCGGCGAAGGGCGGGTACCGCTGACGCTGCTGATGTTGACGATCGCCCCGCCGGAATCCTGGGTGGACATGACCGCGTGCGCGCGCTGTGCCACCTGTAGCGGCGCCAGCAAGTTGAGCCCGATGACCTTGTCGTGGAACCGGGGTGAGGCGGTGGCCGCCTCGGCGAACGGGGCGCCACCCGCGTTGTTGACCAGGATGTCCACCCGGCCGTGGCGTTGCTCGATGTGCCGGAACAGCTGATCGACCTGCTCTGTGTCACGGATGTCACAGGCGACGAACTCGGCGGTCGAGCCGCCCGCCTCGATCGGCGATTCCGGTGCGTTCCGCGCGCAGGTCACCACGCTGGCTCCCGCATGGAGGAAGGAGCGCACGATCCCGGCGCCCACCCCTCGCACACCGCCGGTCACCAGCGCCACCGCTCCGTCAAGACCAAGAGAGAGCGCCATGCGCCGACCTCCTCACTTGTCATCGCCCGCCGCGGACTCCTACCTCGATCGGCATTACCCTGCTAACGTACCAAGCAAGTGTTAGGTTTGGTAGGTGTGGATAACTCGGAGGCCGGTATGTCGTCACCCGTCAGCGTCGAGGAGCCCGAACCGCACGTCAGGATCGTCACGGTGGATGCGCCACCGGTGAACGCGCTGACCGTGCAGGGCTGGTTCGATCTCGCCGACAGCGTCACCGCGGCAGGTAGGGACCCTGACTGCCATGTCGTGATCCTTCGCGCGAAGGGGCGCGGCTTCAACGCCGGTGTGGACATCAAGGAGATCCAGGCCGACGACGGTTACGGGGCACTGATCGGGGCCAATCACGGCTGCGCGGCGGCGTTCTCCGCCGTATACGAGTGCGCCGTGCCCGTGATCGCGGCGGTGCACGGCCACTGCCTCGGCGGCGGAATCGGCCTCGTTGGCAACGCCGACCTCGTGGTCGCCGCCGAGGAAGCCACCTTCGGTCTTCCCGAGGTCGACAGGGGCGCGCTCGGCGCGGCCACCCACCTCGCGCGGCTGGTGCCGCAGCACCTGATGCGCGCGCTGTACTACACGGCGAGCACGGTCACCGCGCAACAGCTGCACCACTTCGGCTCGGTGTTCCGCGTGGTACCGCGCGAGGAGCTGGACTCCGCCGCACTGGAGGTGGCGCGGGAGATCGCCGCGAAGGACACCCGCGTCATCCGCAAGGCCAAGGAGGCGATCAACGGTATCGACCCCCAGCCGGTGCACCGCAGCTACCGCTTCGAGCAAGGCTTCACGTTCGAGCTCAACCTGGCGGGCGTGTCCGACTCCGCCCGCCAGGACTTCCTCGGCACGTCCCACTCCAGGGAGCAAGGATGATCGACAAACGCATGACAGCCGACGAGGTGGTCGCCGAACTCCGCGACGGCATGACCATCGGCATCGGCGGCTGGGGCTCGCGCCGCAAACCCATGGCCCTGGTACGGGCCATCCTACGCTCCGGGCTCACCGACCTGACCGTGGTCTCCTACGGCGGCCCCGACGTCGGCCTGCTGGCAGCGGCAGGAAAGATCCGCAAGCTCGTCTTCGGGTTCGTCACGTTGGACTCAATCCCGATCGACCCGCACTTCGCCGCGACGCGCCAAGCTGGCGCCATCAGCGTCACCGAGTACGACGAGGGCATGTTTCACGCCGGGCTCGCCGCCGCCGTTAAGCGCCTGCCCTTTCAGCCGATCAGGGCCGGATTAGGATCCGATGTGGTCACCGTGAACCCGGAACTGCGCACGGTTCGGTCACCCTACGACGACGGTGAGGAGCTGCTCGCGGTACCGCCACTGCGGCTCGACGCGGCGCTGGTTCACCTCAACCGGGCCGACGCGAGCGGCAACGCGCAGTACCTCGGGCCCGATCCCTACTTCGACGACGACTTCGCGCTGGCCGCCGACCGCTGCTACGTCAGCGCCGAACGGGTCGTCGACACCGAGGAGCTGACCGCGACGGCACCGGTGCAGTCCCTGCTGCTGAGCCGTTCCGCTGTCACCGGAGTGGTCGAGGCACCACGCGGTGCCCACTTCACCTCCGCGGTACCCGACTACGGCAGGGATGAACGGTTCCAGCGCCACTACGCCGAGGCCGCCAAGGACCCGACCGGCTGGGAACGCTTCGTCGACCGGTTCCTCTCCGGTGACGAGGCGAGCTACCAGGCCGAGGTCACCAGGTTCACTGAGGAGGAGGCAGCCGCATGAGCGAGGCGACCCGTGCAGAGATCGCCGCCGTGGCTTGCGCCGAGCTTTTCCGCGGCGACGGCGAGACGGTGGTCAGTCCGATGGGGATCGTGCCTGCGATCGGCGCGAAGCTGGCCCGACTGACGTTCGCCCCTGGCTTGCTTCTCACCGACGGTGAGGCGTACCTGATGACCGGTGAACCTGGCCGGGAGACGGTCGAGGGCTGGCAGCCGTTCAAGAAGATGCTCGACACCGTGGTCCCACACGGTAACCGGCATGTCGTGATGGGCGCCAGCCAGCTCGACCGGTTCGGCAACCAGAACATCTCAGCGATCGGCGCGCACGACCACCCGACCCGCCAGCTGCTCGGGGTGCGCGGCGCTCCAGGCAACACCGTCAATCACCGCACCAGCTACTGGGTGCCGAAGCACGGCACCCGGGTGTTCACCGAGCGCGTCGACGTGGTCTCCGGGGTGGGAACCGACCGGGCCACGGCCGCGGGGCCCGCCGCGTCCCGGTATCACGACCTGCATCGCGTGGTCACCGACCTCGCCGTGTTCGACTTCGGCGCGAACGACGGCGGCATGCGGCTGCTGTCGGTGCATCCCGGGGTCAGCGTGGACGAGGTGCTCGCCAACACCGGTTTCGAGCCGGACACCTCGGCGACCACCGAAACCAGGATGCCCACCACCGAGGAACTACGTCTCATCCGCGACGTGCTCGACCCGAAGTCCACACGAGACAAGGAAGTGCGGACATGACCGGGACAGCGCGCTTGCGCACGCCGCTCACCGAGCTGGTCGGCATCGAGCATCCGGTGGTGCAGACCGGTATGGGATGGGTGGCAGGTCCCCGGCTCGTCTCGGCCACGGCACAAGCGGGCGGCCTCGGGATCCTGGCATCGGCCACCATGAGCTACAGCGAGCTCGCCTCGGCAATCGCCGAGGTGAAGCAGCGCACTGATGCGCCGTTCGGGGTGAACCTGCGAGCCGACGCGGACGACGCCCAGCAGCGGGTAGAGCTGTTGATCAACGAGGGCGTGCGGGTTGCGTCCTTCGCACTGGCACCACGCAAGGAGATGATCGCTCAACTCTCCGAGGCCGGGATCGTGGTGATCCCCTCGGTCGGGGCGGCACGGCATGCCGCGAAGGTCGCCTCGTGGGGCGCGGATGCGGTCATCGTGCAGGGCGGCGAGGGTGGCGGGCACACCGGTGAGGTCGCTACCACGCTGCTGCTTCCCTCAGTGCTGGACGCCGTCGACATCCCCGTGATCGCGGCAGGCGGTTTCTACGACGGTCGAGGCCTGGCTGCCGCCCTGGCCTACGGCGCGGCAGGCGTCGGGATGGGAACGCGCTTTTTGCTCACCAAGGAGAGCACGGTGCCGGACGAGGTCAAGCAGGCCTACTTGGCCAGCGGCCTCGGCGACACGGTGGTTACCAGGAAGGTCGACGGCATGCCGCACCGCGTGCTGCGCACCGACCTGGTCACGCGGCTCGAACACGCGGGCGGCCTGCGCGCCTTCGCCCATGCCGCCCGCAACACGCTGCGGTTCCGCAAGCTCACCGGCGTGTCCTGGCGGGCGCTCGCGCGCGAGGGATTGGCGTTGCGCCGTGGCGGCGACCGCACCTGGTCACAGTTGATGATGGCGGCGAACACGCCCATGCTGCTGCGTGCCGGGCTCGTGGAGGGCAACCTCGGCGCGGGCGTGCTCGCCTCCGGCCAGGTGGCAGGCATGCTCGACGACCTGCCGAGCGTGGCCGAGCTGATCGAGCAGATCGTGGACGAAGCCGTCGAGCGCATCGATCACCTCGACACACTGCACTGACAGATCCTCGCCGTCTCCGGCCCTGGGACACCCCGTGTCTGGCGTGCCGACACACTGAGTTGGGCTGCCTGGCCGGTCCCCTGGGACTCGATCGCCCTCCACGGGGTGCTCGCACGCCCAACACCAGCGTCCTGTACGCCCGACACGGGGGGGTCTAGGTGCCGGGCACGGGGTCACACCCGTTCGATCACTGTGACGTTGGCGGTGCCGCCGCCCTCGCACATCGTCTGCAAGCCGAAGCGACCGCCCCGCCGCTCCAGCTCGTGCAGCAGGGTCGCGAACAGCTTCGTGCCGGTGGCACCGATGGGATGCCCCAGCGCGATCCCCCCACCGTTGACGTTGACCCGCTCCGGATCCGCACCGGTCTCGGCCAGCCACGCGAGCACCACGCTGGCGAAAGCCTCATTCACCTCGAACAGGTCGATATCGGAGATGTCCAAGCCACAACGCTGCAACGCACGCTGCGTCGCGGGAATCGGACCGGTCAGCATCCACACCGGATCCGCAGCCGACACCGAGATGTGATGGATCCGCGCCCGTACCGGCAACCCGTGCTCGACCGCGAACCGCTCGGAGGTGATCAGCGCGGCGCTCGCGCCGTCACAGATCTGGCTGGCCATGGCGGCGGTGATGCGGGAATCGGCCGCGAGCGGTTCCAGAGCGGCCATCTTCTCCATCGAGGTACCGCGCCGGGGACACTCGTCGACGGTGACCTCGCCGTACGGCGCCAGCTCGGCGTCGAACCTGCCCCCGTCGATCGCCGCGATCGCGCGCTCGTGACTGGTCAGCGCGAACCGCTCCATCGCGTCCCGCGTGAGGTCCCACTTCTCGGCGATCATGTCCGCGCTACGGAACTGCGACACCTCCGCGTCGCCGTAACGGGCACGCCATCCCGCCGAACCTGAGAACGGGTCCTCGAAGCCATACTGCTGGCCCGCGAGCATGGCCGCACTGATCGGGATCTGGCTCATGTTCTGCACACCGGAGGCGATCACCGCATCCGCCGTGCCCGCCAGCACCGCCTGGGCCGCGAAATGCACCGCCTGCTGGCTCGAACCGCACTGCCGATCCACCGTCACGCCGGGGACGTGCTCCGGCAGCCCGGCAGCCAGCCAGGCGGTACGCGCGATATTGCCCGCCTGCGAGCCCAGCGTGTCGACGCAGCCCATCACCACGTCGTCGACCAGCTCGGCGGGTACGCCCGACCGCTCGATCACCGAGGCCAGCACGTGTGCCCCCAGATCAGCCGAGTGCACCTCGGCCAGCCCACCGCCGCGCTTGCCGACCGGGGTGCGTACCGCGTCGACGACCACCGCCTCTGTCACCGCAACCACTCCTTCATCCGGAACTGCCGCTGCCCTTCCCGCCGGGCTTCTTGCCGCGGCGCGTGGCGATCCCGTCGAGCAGGATGCCCAGGTACTCGTCGGCGACGTCCTCCGCGGTCAGCGAACCGCCCGGCTTGTACCAGTGCACCGCCACCCAGACGGTGTCCCTGATGAACCGGTAGGTCAGCTCGACATCCAGATCCGCGCGGAACGCCCCCGTCCGTACCCCTTCGGTGAGGATCGACGTCCACAGCTGGTAGAACTCGGCATTACGATCGGCCAGGTAGGCGAAGCGGGGGAACTGCACCAGGTACTTGGCCTCGTGCTGGAAGATAGCCACCTCGTCGTGGTGTTTGTGGATCGCGTCGAACGACGCGGCCACCGCGGCCTCCAACGTCTTCCTCGGCCCCAGATCCTGCGCGACGATTTCCCGGTAGGTACCGAACAGGTCGTCCAGGAAGGCCGTCAGGATCTCGTCGACCATCTGCTCCTTGGAGTCGAAATGGTGGTAGAGGCTCCCGGAAAGGATGCCCGCCGCGTCGGCGATGTCGCGAACCGTGGTCGACTTGAACCCGCGCTCGGCGAACAACCGGCCGGCAAGGGCAAGCAGCTCCGCCCTGCGGCTCGAGCCCGCCTGGACGGTGTCACCTGGTTGATTGGTCGTGCTCATCTGATCCTCGCTGCTGGTCAGGGGTGCTGACTGCTGACGGACAGCACCTCACCGGTGAGGTAGGAGGCGTACTCGCTAGCAAGGAATACCATCACATTCGCCACCTCCCACGGCTGCGCGGCCCTGCCGAACACCTCACGCTGCTCCAGCTCGCTCAGCAGCTCCTCGCTGGTGACTTTCGCCAGAAACGGGTGCATCGCGAGGCTGGGCGCCACCGCGTTCACCCGGATGCCGTGGTCGGCAACGTCCACTGCCGCGCACCGGGTCAGCGCCATCACCCCGGCCTTGGCCGCGGCGTAATGCGCCTGCTCGGCCTGGGCGCGCCAGCCGACCACCGAGGCGTTGTTGACCACGGCGCCACCACCACCCTGGGCGATGAACTGCCGCAGCGCGGCGCGGGTGGCACGGAACGTACCGTTGAGGGTGATGTCCAGCACACGGTTCCACTCCGCATCGTCCATGTCCACGATGGACGCCGAACCGCCGAGACCGGCATTGTTGATCATCACGTCGATCCTGCCGAACTGCCCGACCGCGCCCGAGATCAGCTCGGCGATCTGGCTCTCCTCGGTGACGTCGCACGGGATGGCATGCACCCGGTCGCCGTGCTCGGTCGCCAGCTCGTCGAGCTTCTCCCCCAGCCTTCGCTCGTGCCAGTCGCTAATCACGACGCTGGCACCCTCCTCGAGGCACCGGGCTGCGACAGCGGAACCGATCCCGGTTCCCGCAGCGGCCGTCACCACCACGATCTTGCCCGCCAGCAAGTCCTTGCCCTGCGGGTACGGCGGTATCGTCGTCACTGGCGTACCTCCCCTCTCCGCTCCCTGGGTAACCCCAGCACGCGTTCCGCGATCACGTTCCGTTGGATCTCGTTCGATCCGCCGTAGATGGTGTCGGCCCTGGTGAACAGGAACAACCGCTGCCACTGGTCGAAGTCCTCGGCTCCGCCGCCGGTGACCAGCGACGCCGCGCCACGCACCCGCATGGCCAACTCGCCGAGGTCGCGATGCCAGTTCGCCCACAGCAGCTTGGCGACCTCGGCGGCGCCCCGCTCGGTGCTGCCCAAGGTGCGCAGTGCGTGCGCCCGCATCACGTCCAGCTCCACCCAGGCCCGCGCCAGTTCGGATCGGATGGTCGGATCGTCCAGCGCGCCGTTCTCCCGCGCGAGCCGCGTCAGGTCCTCCAGTTCACGCCGGAAGCCGATCTGCTGCCCGAGGGTGGCGACCCCGCGCTCGAAGGCGAGCGTGCCCATGGCCACCCGCCACCCGTCCCCCGGCTCGCCGACCACCATGTCGGCTGCGGTGCGGGCACCGTCGAAGAAGACCTCGTTGAACTCCGACGTCCCGGTGAGCTGGTTGATGGGGCGAACCTCGACGCCGGGCTGGTCCATCGGCACCAGCAGGTAGCTCAACCCGGCGTGCTTGCGTGATCCCGGCGATCGCGGCTCCGTCCTGGCCAGCACGAAACACCAGTCCGCCACATGCGCCAACGAGGTCCACACCTTCTGGCCGGTGATCACCCACTCGTCGCCTTCTCGGACGGCCGAGGTGGACACCGCCGCCAGATCGGACCCCGCGTTCGGCTCCGAGTAACCCTGGCACCACAACTCCTCCACCGCGCGGATCGGCGGCAGGAAGCGCTCCTGCTGCTCCCTACTACCGAACGCGATCAGCGTCGGTCCCAGCAATTCCTGCCCGAGGTGGCTCACCGTGGCGGGTGCCTCGGCTCGTGCGTACTCCTCGTGGAAGATCACTTGCTTGTCCAGCGGCAGGCCCGCGCCGCCGTGCTCGGCAGGCCAACCGAGGCAGGTCCAACCCGCCTCGGCCATATGCCGCTCCCATGCCAGCCGCTCGTCGAACGCCTCGTGCTCCCTCCCCGGCCCGCCGAGGCCACGCAGCCCGGCGAATTCCCCGGTCAGATTGCTCTCCAGCCAGTCGCGCACCCGGGAGCGGAACCGCTCGTTCGACTCCGTCCCGTGCTCGGCTCCCTGCTCGGCCACGGTGCGTCCTCCTCGGTGCTGCGAGCCCGCGACGACCACATCCGGGTCGCTGCGGCTGGCTCAGCCGTCCAGGCCTGGCCAAACTGGCTGTGACTACGTACGCTAGGCTACCAAGCACTTGCTAGGGAGGTGAAGAGGTGGGTTCCCCCGGCGGCACGAGACCCGACACGATCCCGCAGGCACTGGTCGCGGCCGCGCAACGATTCGGCGACCGCGAGGCCGTCGTCGACGGCTCGGTGCGGTTGAGCTACAACGACCTGCACCAGCGAGTACGCGACTGCGCCCGGTTGTTCATCGCCGAAGGCATCCGCGAGGGCGACAGGGTGGCCATCTGCTCGCCCAACACGCATCACTGGGTGGAGGCCGCGCTCGGCGCGCTGTACGCCGGGGCGACGCTGGTGCCGATCAACACCCGGTACACCGGTGAGGAGATCCTCGACATCGTGCGGCGCAGCGCCGCGACCGCACTGGTGATCGCCGGGGAGTTCCTCGGCACCGACCGGCTGGCCTCGCTACGCGAGGCCGCCGCGCGCTCCGGTGACCAGGGCCACGGGCGCGACGGCGAGCCGGTACCCGGTATCCCCACGCTGCGTACCGTGCTTCGCGTCCCGGTGGAGTCCGAGCCGTCGGCCACCGAGCCGGGCGAGGCGGTACTGGACTGGACCGACATCCCCGAGCGCGCCAGGGGCATCGGCAGCGGCGAACTCGATACCCGGCTGGCCCATGCCGACCCGCATGAGCCGAGCGATATCCTGTTCACCTCGGGGACCACGGGGCGCAGCAAGGGCGCGATGAGCGCGCACACGCAGTCGCTCGGCGTCGCCGAAGCGTGGGCCGAGCTCGGCGGGCTCACCGAGCGGGACCGCTACCTGGTGATCAACCCCTTCTTCCACAGCTTCGGCTACAAGGCGGGTATCCTCGCCGCGATCCTGCGCGGGGCCACGATCATCCCGCAGGTGACGTTCGACGCAGAGGCCGCGTTCGCCACCATCGAATCGGAGCGGGTGACGGTGCTTCCCGGCGCCCCGACGATCTACCAGGTGATGCTCGACCACCCCCGGCGCGAGGAGTTCGACATCTCGAGCCTGCGCCTGGCCGTGACCGGCGCGGCCACCGTGCCGGTCGTGCTCGTGGAGCGGATGCGCGAACAGCTCGGCTTCGACTGCGTGCTCACCGCCTACGGGCTGACCGAGGCGGCCGTGGCCACCATGTGCCGGCCCACCGACCGGCCGAGGACCGTGGCGACCACCTGCGGCAAGGCGGCGGCGGGTTTCGAGGTCATCACCGTGGCCACGGACGGTTCCGGTGCCCGCACCCCGCCCGGCGAGCCGGGCGAGATCCTGCTGCGGGGGCCGAACGTGATGCTCGGTTACCTCGACGACCCGGAGGAAACGGCCCGCGCGATCGACAGCGAGGGCTGGTTGCACACCGGGGACGTGGGGGTGCTCGACAAGCACGGTTACCTGACGATCACCGACCGGATCAAGGACATGTACGTCTCCGGTGGGTTCAACGTCTACCCGGCCGAGGTGGAGCAGACCCTGGCGCGGCTGGACGGCGTGTCCGAGGCGGCCGTCGTCGGCGTCGCCGACGATCGTCTCGGCGAGGTCGGCAAGGCCTACATCCTGCCCACACCGGGAGCGGATCTGTCCGAAACCGACGTCATCGATCACTGCAAGGAACGGCTGGCCAACTACAAGGTGCCCCGCCAGGTCGAGTTCGTCAGCGAGTTCCCCCGCAACGCGACCGGGAAGGTCCTCAAGCGAGTCCTGCGGGACGGCACGACGAGCACGAAGGAGCGCGCATGAACGCAGCAGCCGACGAGGTGGTCCGCTACGAGCGGCGCGGCAGGGTAGCGCTGGTCACCATGAACCGCCCGGAGTACCGCAACGCTCAGAACTCCGCGATGACCTACGCGCTCGACGACGCGTTCCGCGCCGCGGTGGACGACGACGAGGTGGGCGTCATCGTGCTCGCTGGGGAGGGCAAGCACTTCTCCGCGGGGCACGACATCGGCACGCCGGGCAGGGACGTGGACATCTCGTTCGACCGCAAGGCGGTGCTGTGGTGGGACCACGTGGGACGGGAAGGTGGCGACAAGCGGTTCGCCCGCGAAGCGGAAGTGTACCTGGGCATGTGTAGGCGCTGGCGGGAAATCCCGAAGCCCACGATCGCCAGCGTGCAGGGAGCCTGCATCGCGGGGGCATTGATGCTGGCGTGGTCCTGCGACATGATCGTGGCTTCCGAAGACGCCTTCTTCTCCGACCCGGTCGTGCGGATGGGCATTCCCGGCGTGGAGTACTTCGCCCATCCCTGGGTACTCGGGCCGAGGGCCGCCAAGGAGGTCCTGTTCACCGGGGAACGGTTCAGCGCCGCGCAGGCCAAGGAATGGGGCATGGTCAACCGGGTCGTGCCCCGCGAGGAACTAGAATCCTCCACATTGGAGCTCGCAGAGCAGGTGGCCGAGATGCCGGGCTTCGGGCTCGCACTGGCCAAGAAGGCCGTCAACCAGGCTGAGGACCTAATGGGGATGCGAAGCGGAATGGATTCGGTTTTCGGGCTGCACCACTTCGCGCATGCCCACAACGCGGAGGTGCACGGCGGCGATTCGCTCGGCGGGCAGGACGCCAAGTCGATGGCCTCGCGCAAGCAGGGGTGAAAGGAAGGACCGTGGATCTCGATCTCGACGAGCGGACGCTGGAGTTCCGCAGCGAGGTGCGGCAGTGGCTCGCCGCGAACGTCCCGGAGCGGCCGCTGGAGTCGTTCAACACAGCCAAGGGCTTCGAGCAGCATCGCGCATGGGAGGCAAAGCTCGCCGACGCCGGGTACGCGGCCGTGGCCTGGCCTGCCGAGTACGGCGGGCGCGAGGCCTCGATGCTGGAGTGGCTGGTGTTCGAGGAGGAGTACTACGCCGCGGGAGCGCCGGGCCGGGTGAACCAGAACGGTATCTTCATGCTCGCGCCGACGCTGTTCTCCCACGGCACCCCGGAGCAGCGGGAACGCGTGCTGCCCGCGATGGCACGGTCGGACGTGGTGTGGGCGCAGGCGTGGTCGGAACCGGACGCTGGCAGCGACATCGCGTCGCTGCGAAGCACCGCGACCCGCACCGAAGGCGGGTGGTTGCTATCCGGCCAGAAGACGTGGAGCTCCCGTGCGGCCTTCGCCGACGCGGCCTTCGGGCTGTTCCGCAGCGAGCCCGGCAGTGAGCGACACCGCGGCCTGATCTACGTGATGTTCGACCTGCGGGCAGAGGGCGTGCAGGTGCGGCCGATCGCCCAGCTCGACGGGGAGTACGGGTTCGCGGAGATATTCCTGGACGGTGTATTCGTGCCCGACGCCGATGTCATCGGCGAGCCGGGCGACGGGTGGCGTGTTGCCATGACGACGGCGAACAACGAGCGCGGCCTGTCGCTGCGCAGCCCCGGCCGGTTCCTCGCGTCCGCGGACAAGCTGGTTGGCCTGTGGCACCGGCAGGGCGATACGTCCGATACCGCACTCGCCGAACGGGTCGCCGACGCCTGGATCCGCGCGCGGGCGTACCAGCTGTACACCTGCAACACCGTGACCCGGCTGTCCGAGGGTGGCGATCTCGGTCCCGAGTCAAGCGTGAACAAGCTGTACTGGTCCCATCTGGACGTGGAACTGCACGAGACCGCACTCGACCTTCTCGGCCCAGCGGCCGAGCTGACCGGCGAGGCCGCATCGGACGGGGGCCACTGGAGCGCGGGCTACCTGTTCGCGCTCGCCGGGCCGATCTACGGCGGGACCGACCAGATCCAGCGCAACATCGTCGCCGAACGCCTGCTCGGGCTCCCCAGAGAGAGCAGCGCGAACAGGAACCGGAGTGGCTCATGAGATTCGCCCTTTCCCGCGAGCAACGTGACTTCTCCAGCAGCATCGCCGCCATGCTCGCCGACTCCGACACCCCGGCCGCGATCCGGGCGTGGGCGGGCGGCAAGCACGAACCAGGTCTCGCGCTGTGGCGGCAGCTGGCCGAGCTCGGCGTGACCGCGCTGGCCGTCCCGGAGCGCTACGACGGGATCGGCGCAGGCACGGTGGATCTCGTGGTGGCGCTCGAGCAAATCGGCTACCACGCGGTTCCCGGGCCGATCGCGGAATCGCTCGCCGCGGTGCCCGCACTGCTCGCCGAGCTGGGCGAGACGGACCTAGCGGCCAGCAGGCTCCCGGCGTTGGCTTCCGGGACGAGCATCGCCACCCTCAAGACGCCGCCCGCCGTGCCGCACGCGCTGGATGCCGACATCGCCGAGCTCCGGCTGTGCCTGGACGGCGATGCGGTACTCGAGTTCCCCAGGCCAGACGGCGCGCCGCTGACCTCGATAGACCCGGCCCGCAGGCTGTTCGACGTTCCGGGGGGCAACACCACCCGGCTGGCTACCGCGGCCGCGGCCACCGAACGTGCGCTGCTCCTCGGCACCCTGGCTTGCGCCGCGCAGCTGGTCGGTGCCGGTCAGTGGCTCCTGGATTCCAGCGTGGACTACGCCAAGAACCGGGTGCAGTACGGCAAGCCGATCGGCCAGTACCAGGCCGTCAAGCACATGCTCGCCGACGTCGCCACCGAGCTGGAGCTGGCAAGGCCACTGCTGCACGGCGCCGCGGTCGCGGTCGACTCCGGCACGGACACCGTGCGGCGGGACGTCTCCGCCGCCAAGGTCAGCGCGGCCGATGCTGCCTACCGCGCCGCCAGAACCGCGCTCCAGGTGCACGGTGCGATCGGTTACACCGCCGAGCACGCGACCGGCCTGTGGTTGACCAGGGTGCGCGCGCTGCACGGGGCGTGGGGTACCCAGGCGTGGCACCGCGCCCGCGTGCTCGGGGAACTGGCCGGGACGGGGAGGTGACTATGCCGGGAACCACCGAGGAACAGACTGAGCTGGGCCGAACCGTCCGCAGTGTACTGGAGCGCGAGTCGTCCCCGGAGCGAGTGCGCGAGGCCATGGCCGGGCCGCGCGGCTACGACGAGAAGCTGTGGTCGGTGTTGTGCGAGCAGGTCGGCGTGGCTGCGCTGGCGGTGCCCGAGCGATTCGACGGATTCGGCGCCGGGGTGCGGGAGTTGCAGGTCGTCGCGGAGGAGCTGGGCAGGCAGCTGGCGCCCGGTCCGCTGCTTGGTTCGGCCACGCTGGCCACTCTGGCGCTGCTGGCTTCGGGCGACGACGAGGCCTGCGAGCGGCTGCTCCCCCCGCTGGCAAGCGGCGGTGCGCTGGCGACGCTGGCCTGGACCGGCGAGGACGGCCGGTGGGATCCGGCGGAACCGGCGCTGGTAGCAGCGCCCGACGGGCGGCACCACCGGGTGACAGGTACCGCGCACTACGTGCTCGACGGCGACACCGCGGGCACGCTACTCGCAATCGCCATCTGCGACGACGGTATCGGGTTGTTCGAAGTGGAGCACCCAGGAGGCTTGGACAGCGGGGTGCGGCGGGAGCACACCCCCGGCATGGATCCCGGCCGCAGGCTCGCCACGGTAGCGCTCGACCGTGCCGCCGCGACGCGGCTCGGCAACGGTGATTTCGGGCAAGCGCTGCGCGGGGTACGCGACGCCGCCTGCGCGGTCCTCGCCGCCGAGCAGGTCGGAGCGGCCGCCCGCGCGCTGGAGGCCACGGTGTCCTACACCTCCGAGCGCGTCCAGTTCGGCAGGCCGATCGGGAGCTTCCAGGCGCTGAAGCACCGGATGGCCGATATGCACGTGCTCGTGGAAAGCGCGCGCTCCATCAGCGCGGCAGCAGGGGCGGACATCGATGCCGGCGTACCCGAGGCCGAGGACACCACGCTCGCTGCCAGGGTGTACTGCTCGGACACATTGTCCCGTGTAGCCGGTGAGATGATCCAGATGCACGGTGGCATCGCCATCACCGCCGAACACGACGCGCACCTGTACTTCAAGCGGGCACATTCTTCGACGCAGTTGTTCGGCCAGCCACACACGCACCTGGACCGGCGCCTGCGTGCGTGGTGGCCACCGCACCAGCGGTAGCCACCACGGCACTGGCAGTGCGACTGCTCAGATACCGGCGACCGAGCTGATCCAGTCGTGATAGGCGATCACGCTGGTGTAGGCGGTCCTGGTGCTGCGGTCGCTGGTGGATGCCACGCCCACCTGGACATCGTCGTTGAACATGGGGCCACCGGAGTCCCCGCCCGCGGGGATCCCGTCCCCGCGCTGGGCGCAGATGGCCGTGCCCCAGTAGGCGTCACGGCACGACGTGGAGGTCACGTTCACGTTGGCGTACTTCAGGTGTTGGGACTGGCACTGCGCCTCGGGACGGTCGGTGCAGGTCGCTCCCCAACCGTACGTCTGCACGGTGTCCCCGACGTTGACGTCGGCAGGCGAGTCGGCGAGCTGGGCGTACTCGGTTTGCACGGGCCGATCCAGCTCGACCAGCGCGATGTCGGCCCACCCGTGACTGTGGATGTTCACCCCGGTGGCGATCGTCCCGCCTGAGTGCTGGTTGGTGCTGCCGATGCGGAAGGTGTGCTGGCCTTGACCGACGCAATGGTCGGCGGTCAGGATCCATTCCGGAGCGATGATGCTCGCGCTGCACCGCTCGTTGCCGTCGACGAACATCCGCGCTGCTCCGCGCGTTTCGTCGGCATAGTTGCCGTCGATGATCAACGGCACCGAGTCGGGGGTGTCGTCCTCGGGTTCCGTCGCCGCGGCGGTGGCCGGGGCGACTCCCAGCAGGGCGAGGCTCATCGCGGTGGCAACGAGCATCAGCCATAGCCTTCTCATCGTCTATCCCTCGCTCTTGTGGCGGTACGCCACGATCGGTGGACACGTACCGTCCTAGCGTCACTCGCTAGAGTGAAGGAACACTACCGACATTCGTCGGGCCCGTAGGGAACGAAAGTGGTAACCATTCTCGCTGGCTCGACCCAAGCGGAGATGCACTCCGTGTCCTGGCCGGTTTCCACGTGGCACTACCATGACGTGCGACCGGCCGATCATCATGTACGCACCGAAAGGCGGAGATCCGGTGCCGTTACCCGACAACCTGCTCGACCATGCCGTACGCGCACCGGGCTTCATGCCCACCGAAGAAGGGCTGGCGCTGTACGAGGTGGCCGCCGAACACCTCGGCGCAGGGCTGGCCGTGGAGATCGGCAGCTACTGCGGCAAGTCCACGGTCTTCCTGGCGGCGGCGGCACGCCGGACCGGCGGCACCGTGGTCACCATCGACCACCACCGGGGTTCCGAGGAGCACCAGCCGGGCTGGGAGTACCACGACCCCGACCTGGTGGACCCGCGTTCCGGCAAGCTGGACACGCTGGCGACGTTCCGCCGCACCATCACCGACGCCGGGGTGGAGGACCACGTCGTGGGCGTGGTTGGCAGCTCGGTCACCGTGGCGGGGTTCTGGCGCAGCCCGATCGCGCTGCTGTTCATCGACGGCGGCCACACGGAGGAGGCGGCCCAGGCCGACTACTCGGGCTGGGCGCCGTGGGTAGTGCCCGGCGGGATCCTGGCCATCCACGACGTCTTCCCCGACCCGGCCGACGGCGGGCGCCCGCCGTACCACATCTACCGCCGCGCGATCGACGGTGGCCAGTTCCACGAAGTCGCCGCGACCGGCTCGCTGCGGGTGCTCCGCCGCGACGGCGGTCAGCTGGGCGCGCCGGTGGCGTAGAGGCTGCGGCAACCGCAACGGGCGCCGTCGATGGCCAGCCCGGTCGGTAGCGTCTCGGCGCGGAAGATCCCGTTGCCCGGGGTGGTCCGCGACAGCGCGTCCGCGGCCAGCACCACGGACGCGGCCGTCCAGGTGGTGCGCTCCTCCGGCCATCGCTTGTCGTCGGCGTAGACCAGACCTGTCCAGTAGGAGCCGTCGGTCTCGCGCAGGTGCTGCATCGCGGCGAGCAGCTCGCGCGCGGTGTCCGTCCAGCCAAGCGCGTCGAGGCTGAGCACCAGCTCGCAGGTCTCCGCGCCGGTGACCCAGGGGTGGTCGTCGACGCAGCGGGCGCCGAGCCCGTCGACGACGAAGTGCCGCCACCGCTGCCACAGCCGCTGCTCACCCTGCCCGCCACGCAACACCCCGCCGAGCACCGGGTAGTACCAGTCCATCGAGTAGCGGTGTTTGTCGGTGAAGGCCTCGGGGTGCTCGCGCAACGCGTGCGCCAGCCTGCCGAGGGCGACCTCCCACTCGGGTTGCGGTTGGTCCAGGTACCCAGCCAGTGCCAGCGCGCACCGCAGGCTGTGGTGCACGCTGGAGTTACCGGACAGCAGGGCCTCGGGGAACGGCACCCCGAGCTCGTCGCTGGCCCAGAAGATCTCGCCGCGCTCGCCCTGCAGTCCGATCACGAAATCGACGGCGTCACGCACCGCGGGCCACATCCGGTCTGCGAACGCCTCGTCGCCGGTGACCAGCAGGTGGTGCCAGACACCGACGGCGATGTAGGCGCAGAAGTTGCTGTCCGATCCCGAATCCTCCACGACCCCCTCGCGGACCTGCATCGGCCAGGAGCCGTCCTGCCGCTGGGTACGACGCAACCACTCGTAGGCGGCCTCGGCCTCACCGAGCAGCCCGCCCGCGCTCAGCGCCATCGCGGACTCGACGTGGTCCCACGGGTCGACGTGCCCGCCGGGAAACCACGGGATGGCCCCAGAGTGCTCCTGAGCGTCGGCGATGGAGCGCGCGGTGCGCGCCACATCGGAACCTGTGAGGACCCCCGGTACGCTCGGCAGCTCAGCGGGGGCCAACCGCGACCTCCTGCCGGACGAAGTAGAGGGCCACGCTCTTACCGATGACCGGATCGAGTAGCCGTTCGGCCGCGCGGGTCAGCAGCGGACGGTCCATCATGTCCCACACCAGCAGGCGGTGGTAGGCCGCCACCAGCGGGTGGTTCTCGCGATCGACCCCGACGGCGCACTTGAGCCACCAGTACGGCGCGTGCAGCGCGTGGGCGTGGTGCCGGTGCACGGGCCGCAAGCCGGCCTCGCGCAGCTTGCCGACCAGCTCGTCGGCACGATAGATCCGCACGTGGCCGCCTTCGACCTGGTGATAGGCCTCCGAAAGCGACCAGCAGACCCGTTCCGGGAGCCACTTCGGGACGGTGACGGCCACCGTCCCGCCGGGCCGGGTGACCCTGGCCAGCTCCCAGATGGCCTTGTCGTCTTCGGGTATGTGCTCGAGGATTTCGGAAGCGATCACGCAGTCGAACGTGGCATCGTCGAACGGTAGCTCGAGGGCGTTGCCTGTCACCGTCCTCGCCGAGGCACCCTCGGGCACCTCGCCTGCCTCGGCCATCGCACGGAACATCTCCTCGACGCCGTCGAGCTCGGCGGTGTCCTGATCGAACGCCACGACCTCCGCGCCGCGCCGGTAGGCCTCGAAGGCGTGCCTGCCCGCCCCGCATCCGAGGTCGAGGACCTTGTCGCCCGGCCCGGCGTGGACGCGGTCGAAATCCACTGTCAGCACGTTGTCGTTCCCCTTCGTCGTCCGCCGCGGCGGGTCCGGTCCGCGCGCTGCTGCCCGGCCCGCTCCGTACGCTCGATCACGGCGGCGTAGCGCTCCACGGTCGCCGCGGCCACCGAGGTCCAGCTGTACCGCCGGAGGGCGCGTTGCCTGCCAGCCTCGCCGAGCTGCCGCGCACGGGTGGGATTATCCAACACTGAGGACAACCGCTGCGCGAGTGCCTCGGTGTCGCCCGGTGGCGCGAGGAGGGCGCATTCGCCGTTGCCGCCGACGACCTCGGGCAGCGATCCAGCCTCGCTGACCACCAGCGGTGTGGCGCACGCCATGGCCTCCACCGCGGGCAGGGAGAAGCCCTCGTACAGCGAGGGCACGCACGCCACCTCCGCGGAGGCCAGCAGCTCGGCCAGCTCGGTGTCGTCGATGCCGCTGACGGTGCGGACCACGTCACCGATGGCCAGCTCCTCGATCAGCCGCTCGGTCGGCCCGCCCTTGATCAGCTGCGAGACCAGGGTCAGCTCCACGGGGCGTTCGGTCCGCAGCTTGGCCACCGCCTCCAGCAGGTGCCGCACCCCCTTCAAGGGGACGTCCGCACTGGCCACAGCGACGATCCTGCCGGGAGCGCGGGGGCGCTGCCGTGGCTGGAAGACCTCCGTGTCCACGCCGAGGGGAACGGTGTGGATGCGCTGCGGTTCGACCCCGAAGTCGTTCGCGATGTCCGTGGCGGCGCTGCGCGAGACGGTGATCACGTCACCGATCCGGCGCGCCACCCTGGCCTGCATCCGTACGAAGCCGTACCAGCGGCGTAGCGTCAGCTGCCTGCGCAGCGAGGCGGCGGCCAGGTCGGCGGTGCGGTCCTGGGTGATCGGGTGGTGCACGGTGGCCAGCAACGGGATGCCCTGCCGCCGTAGCGACAGCAGACCGTAGCCGAGGGATTGGTTATCGTGCACCACGTCGAACTCGCCCGCACGCTCGCGTAGTAGCCGCGCGATGCGCAGGCTGAATGTCAACGGCTCGGGGAAGCCCGCTGTCCACATGGCGCCAAGTTCCAGCAGGTCGATCCCGTCACGGATCTCGCTCGGCTGCGGGGTGCGGAACGGATCGGACTCCCGGTACAGGTCGAGGCTGGGCACCGGGGTGAGCCGTACGCCCTCGTCGAGTTCGGGATACGGCTGACCGGAGAACACCTCGACCTCGTGGCCGAGTTCAGCGAGCCCCCGGCTCAGGTAGCGGACGTAGACGCCCTGGCCACCGCAGTGCGGCTTGCTCCGGTAGGACAGCAGTGCAACACGCACGATTCACCTCACACGCCTGCCAGCAGGCCACGCTGCCTTGCCCCCGCGCACGGTGCCCGGCACGCGGCAGGTGAGCGCGGGCATCTCCGGTGCGACCGGCCACACGAGTACCGCCGCTGTCACGGGCATCTCCTCATCGTTGTCGTCATCGACACGAACACACCCGCGCGCGGCGGGTACACCACCGGTCACTCTAACCTACCGACGGGTTTAGAACATGTTCTCTATACCGATAGGTATCTGTGATCATGACTACACCGGCCGCGCGGCGTCCAGTGACGCGCACCCCTCGGCGTCGTTGGGCACGTTTAGCGGGCTAACCGTGGACCCCCGGACACGTTTAGCGGGCTAACCGTCGTCCGCCCGGCACGTTTAGCGGGCTAACCGTGCCCTACACCCAGTCGTCCGGGCCGGGCCAGGTGAGAAACGCCGTGAGGTGTTCCGGAGCGGGCGCCGCCTCACCGCGCTCCAGGCCGATCGCGGCGTAACGCCCCCGGTAGAACAGCAGCGGGCGGTCGTCGGAGATCTCGCCGAGCTCGATCACGCGGCCGACCACGATGTAGTGGTCACCGGCGTCGTGCACGGTCTCCACCGCGCAGTCGATCCAGGTCAGCGAACCGTCGAGCAACGGGGCGCCGGAGCCGGCCCGGTGCCAGTCGACGTGGGCGAACCGGTCGGCGCGCGGCGAGCCGAACACCGTGCTGACCTCGCGCTGCGACTCGCCGAGCACGTTCACCGCGAACGATCCGGCCGATTCGATCACCGGCCACGCCCGCGACGACTTGCCTGGACAAAACAGCACCAGCGGCGGGTCCAGCGACAGCGCGGCGAACGACTGGCAGGCGAACCCGACGGGCCCGTCCGGCCCGTATCCGGTGATCACCGTCACGCCGGTGCAGAAGTGTCCCAGCACGGTGCGGAACCGGGATGCGTCCACGACCCCGTTGCCCGCCGGTGCCACCTGTGCCGTCATCGCCTCTCCTCGCTGCTTCGTACCTACCGGGCCCTACTGGTTGCGCCAGCCGACGCTGAAGTCGTGACCCCAGAGGCTGACCGCCGTGCTCTCCCGTGCGATCCATGTTTCGTCGGCGACCTGCCGCCCCTCACAGCCGAACTCCACGTCGAAGCCGCCGGGGGTCTTCATGTAGAACGACAGCATCAGGTCATTGACGTGCCTGCCCAGCGTGGCCGACATCGGCACCTTGTGCTTCTCGGCCCTGTCGAGGCACAGCCCGACGTCGTCGGTGTTTTCCACCTCGACCATGATGTGCACGATGCCGCTTGGCGTCGGCATCGGCAGGAACGCGAGGCTGTGGTGGCGCGGGTTGCAGCCGAAGAAGCGCAGCCAGGCGGGCGGATCGCCCTCCTGCCTACCGACGGCCTGCGGGGGTAGCCGCATCGAATCCCGCAGCCGGAAGCCGAGTACGTCCCGGTAGAAGTGCAGGGCCGACTCGTCATCGTGGGTGGACAGCACCACGTGACCGAGGCCCTGCTCGCCGGTGACGAACCGGTGCCCATACGGGCTGACCACCCGGTCGTGCTTCAGCGCGATGCCGTGGAAGACCTCGAGCGTAGTCCCGCTCGGGTCGTTGAAGCTGATCAGCTCGTCGACCCGTCGTTCGGCGAGCACCTCGGCGGTGCCCTCCTTGTAGCCGATGCCGCTGGCTTCCAGGCGCTCCCGGATCTCCTGCAGCTCGCCCGCGTTGGCCACCTCCCAGCCCGCCTGCGCGAGCCGGTCGGTCTCCCCCGGCACGATCACCAGCCGCGCGGGGAACTCGTCCATTCGCAGGTACAGCGCGTCCGGGTCGGTGCCGGAGCCCTCGACCATGCCGAGCACCTCAAGCCCGTACACGCGCCACGCGTCCATATCGGTGGCTTCGATTCGCAGGTAGCCGAGTGAACGGATACCCATTGCGCACCACTCCTTCGAGTCGGGTGAAGACGGGGACGGTCAGGAATCGGTGAGGAAGTCCAGCGCGAGTCGGTTGAACTCGTCGAACTTCTCCACCTGGGCCCAGTGGCCGCAGCGGCCGAACACGTGCAGCTGGGCGCGCGGGATGGTCTTGAGCGCGACCAGCGCCCCGTCCAGCGGGTTCACCCGGTCCTCGCGTCCCCAGATCAGCAGCACCCGCTGCCGCAGGCGGTAGGCCTCCCGCCACAGCATGCCGCGCTCGGCTTCCTCCGGCCGCATGAACGACTCGCCCATCGCCTTCATCGCGGCCAGCGACTCGGGGGTGCTGGCGGTGGCGTAGCGCTCCTCCACCAGTTCCGGCGTGATCAGCGACTGGTCGTAGACCATCACCCGGAGGAACTGCTCCAGCTTCTCCTTGCTCGGCCCCGGCGGCGCTGCGAAGGAGGCCAACCGCTGCACACCTTCGGTCGGGTCGGGGGTGAACACGTTGACGCTCAATCCCCCTGGCCCCATCAGCACCAGCCTGCCCGCCCGGTCCGGGTTGTCCAGCGCGAATCGCACGGCGGTGCCGCCGCCGAGCGAGTTGCCGATCAGATGGGCCCGCTGCACACCGAGCGCGTCCAGCAGTCCGAGCAGCGCGCTCGCGCTGTGGGTGAAGTACTGGGGGTGCTCGGTCGGCTTGTCGGAGCGGCCGAAACCCGGCTGGTCGACCGCCAGCACGTGGAACTTCTTGGCCAGCACGCCGATATTACGGCCGAAGTTGCTCCAGGCCGAAGCTCCCGGCCCGCCGCCGTGCAGCAGCACCACCGTCTCCTCGTGCTCGGTGCCCGCTTCGTGGTAGTGCAGCCGCAGCCCGTCCGCCGTGGTCGCGTAGGTGCCTTCGGTCATCTCCCGGTCCCCTTCTCGCGTGTCGCCTCGGCCTCGGTCAGACCATCGAGTCCTTGACGCGCTGGCCGAACTCGGCGGTGCCGAACATCGTGT
The DNA here is from genome assembly GCF_033042135.1 of Haloechinothrix sp. LS1_15. Taxonomy (NCBI): domain Bacteria; kingdom Bacillati; phylum Actinomycetota; class Actinomycetes; order Pseudonocardiales; family Pseudonocardiaceae; genus Haloechinothrix; species Haloechinothrix sp. LS1_15. The sequence goes on from NZ_WBXM01000012.1 coordinate 114,484, forward strand.
AGGCCCGCTCGGGATCGTTGGCCGCGTGGACCCGGCCTGCGTGGGCGTCCCGCCAGAACCGCTGGATCGGGGTGCCGCTCTGCAGCGCCCGTCCCCCGGAGTTCTCGAAGAGCCGGTCGATCGCCGCGATCGCGCGCTCGGTGCCCCGCACCTGATCGCGCCGCACCCGCACCCGCGAGGCGAACGGGATCTTCTCCCCTGCGCAGGCGTAGCGGTAGAGCTCGTCGATATTGCTGGTCAGTTGCAGCCATGCGGCGTCGATCTCGCTGGCTGCCTCGGCGATGCGCACCTTGGCGAACGGGTCGTCCTTGGATTCCTCGCCCGCGTAGGCGGCCCGCACGCGGCTGCGCTGGTGCTCGACGTGGGCGTCGTAGGCGCCTTGAGCCATGCCGATGATCGGCGCGGTGATGGTGCTGGGGTGCACCGACCCGAACGGCAGCTGGTACAGCGGCCCGGGGTTGACGTCTTGCCCAGGAACCACGCACTTGGACATCGGTATGAAGCTCAGCGCGCGGTGTTGCGGGACGAAGACGTCCTCCACGACGATGTCGTTGCTCCCGGTGCCGCGCAGCCCGACGGTGTCCCACACGTCGATGATGCTGTAGTCGGAGTCCGGCACCAGGTAGGTGCAGAAATCCACCGCGTTGCCGTCGCTGTCGTAGGCGGGACCGCCAAGCAGCACCCAGCTGCAGTGGTCGCAGCCGGAGGAGAAGTTCCACCTACCCGACAGCCGGTACCCGCCGTCGACGACCTGCGCCTTGCCCATCGGGGCGTAGGAGGAGGAGATCCGGGTGTCGACGTCACCACCCCACACCTCGTCCTGCGCCCTGGCGTCGAACAGACCCACGTGCCAGGGGTGCACGCCGAGGATCGACGCGACCCATCCCGTCGAGCCGCACGCGCTTGCAACACGTTTTACCGCGGTGAAGAAGGTCACCGGGTCGGCCTCGTAGCCACCGCAGCGCGCGGGCTGGAGCAGCTTGAAGAAGCCGGTCTCCTGCAGCGCCTTGATCGACTCGTCCGGGACCCGCCGGGCATCCTCTGTGTCCTGCGCTCTTTCCCGGAGGACCGGGAGCAGGTCCTCGATGCTGGCGAGCACCTCGCCGGCAGTGTTGTCAGCCATGAATGCCCCTGTTCCTCAACCGTTGCAGCCTTCGCTCCCACACTAGAACATGTTCTCGTTTCTGTCGATAGCGGGGAACAAGAAGGGGCACCCAGGGCGGACCCACCCGCGACAATGGTGCGATGCGTCACCCTCCCGGCCAGCAGGACTATCCCTTAAACTGAAACACGTTCTCGTACAGCGAGATCGGTACACCAACCCCCGCCGGGCTGCGAGGGATGGATCCCGCCGGGCCCATTCCTGTAACCTGTTTCAGAAAGCGCGGTGGGCGCACGGCACGGGCGAAGGAGCGGCATGCAGGAGTTCGACGTCATCGTGGTGGGCAGCGGCGCCGCCGGCATGACAGCGGCGCTCGCCGCGGCCCACCAGGGGCTGTCGGTGGTCGTGGTGGAGAAGGCGGCCACGTTCGGGGGGTCGACGGCCCGATCCGGTGGCGGAGTGTGGATCCCGAACAACGAGGTCCTCCGCAAGGCGGGCATCGACGACAGCGTGGACGCGGCCCGTAGCTACCTGGAGCACATCATCGGCGGTGACGTCGACGCCGAGCGCATCCACACCTACCTGGAGCGCGGCCCCGAGGTGCTGTCGTTCCTGCAACGGCACAGCCCGCTGCGGATGCGCTGGGTGCCGCACTACTCGGACTACTACCCGGAAGCGCCCGGTGGCCGGGCGCACGGCCGCTCGGTCGAGCCGCGCCCCTTCAACGGCAAGCGGCTCGGCGAGGAACTGGCCAACCTGGAACCGGACTACGGCAAGGCGCCGCTGAACATGGTCGTCACCCAGGCGGACTTTCGGTGGCTCAACCTCATCGCCCGCCACCCGCGCGGCCCGCTGCGTGCGCTGCGGGTGGGAGCGCGCCGCATCGCCGCCCAGCTGACCCGCAAGCACCTGCTCGGCAGGGGCCAGGCACTCGCGGCCGCGCTACGCGCCGGGCTACAGCAGGCGGGCGTACCGGTCTGGTTGAACACGCCGCTGGTGGAGCTGCGCACCGACGACGGCCGTGTCACCGGGGTCGTGGTGCAGCGCCCGGATGGCGACGGGGCCGAGGCCGGTGAGGTGACGCTGACCGCGCGCCGGGGTGTGGTGCTCACCTCGGGCGGGTTCGAACACAACGAGGCCATGCGCAAGCAGTACCAGCGTGAGCCCATCGCCACCGACTGGACCGTCGGGGCCAAGGCCAACACCGGCGACGGTATCCGTGCTGGCCAGGAACTCGGTGCCGCGGTGGAGTTCATGTCCGATGCGTGGTGGGGTCCGTCGATCCCGCTGACCGGCGGCCCGTGGTTCTGCCTCGCGGAGCGGTCGCTGCCAGGCAGCATCATGATCAACGATCGAGGGGAGCGGTTCGTCAACGAATCGGCCCCGTACGTCGATGCGGTGCACGCCATGTACGGCGGGCCTCGCGGGCAGGGCGATGGCCCCGCCGAGAACATCCCCACCTGGATCATCTTCGACCAGCGCTACCGCAACCGGTACGTTTTCGCCGGGATCCCCCCGCGGCAGAAACTACCTGGCCGCTGGTACAAGGCGGGCGTGGTGCAGCGCGCGGGCAGCATCGAGGAGCTGGCCGAGAGTATCGAGGTGCCCGCCGACGCGTTGCGGGCCACGGTGGAGCGGTTCAACGGCTTCGCCGCTGAGGGCACCGACCACGATTTCGGGCGCGGCACCAGCGCCTACGACCACTACTACGGCGATCCCCGCAACCGGCCCAACCCGAGCCTGGCCTCGCTGGCGGAGCCGCCGTTCTACGCGGCGCGGATGGTGCCGGGCGACCTCGGCACCAAGGGAGGGCTGCGCACCGACGCGCACGGCAGGGTGCTGGCCGAGGATGGCACCGCGATACCCGGCCTGTACGCGGCCGGTAACGCCAGCGCGCCGGTCATGGGGCACACCTACGCTGGCCCCGGTGCCACGATCGGCCCCGCCATGGTCTTCGGCTACCTTGCGGCACACGACATCGCGGGTGCGGATGACACCGCGCTCGCACAGCATCACGACGGAGGGATGTCATGAGTTCGGCTGTCGAAACGCCTGTGCGCACCATCGATGCCGGCGAGCTTCCGAAGCGGTTCGCCAGGGGCTGGCACTGCTTGGGGCTGGCCGACGACTTCAAGGACGGCAAGCCGCACGCGATCCACGCCTTTGGCACCAAGCTCGTGGTGTTCCAGGGGCAGGACGGCCAGCTGAACGTGCTCGACGGTTACTGCCGCCACCTGGGTGGTGACCTCACCCAGGGTGAGGTCAAGGGCAACGAAATCGCATGCCCGTTCCACGACTGGCGCTGGGGCGGCGACGGCAAGTGCAAGTCGATCCCGTATGCCCGCCGCGTGCCGCTGCGTGCCCGTACTCGCTCGTGGCTGACCATGGAGCGGAACAAGCAGCTGTTCGTCTGGAACGACCCGGAGGGCAACCCGCCGCCGGAGCACGTGACGATCCCCAGCATCGAAGGGGTCGGCAGCGACGAGTGGAGCAACTGGACCTGGGACACGCTGCTGATCGAAGGGTCCAACTGCCGCGAGATCGTGGACAACGTGGTGGACATGGCCCACTTCTTTTACATCCACCACGCCTTCCCGACGTACTTCAAGAACGTCTTCGAGGGCCACATCGCGTCGCAGTACCTCAACACCAAAGGGCGCCCGGACACGGGGGCGCTCTCGAACTACGGGGGCGAGGAGAACCTGCTGCGGTCCGAGGCGCACTACTACGGCCCCGCCTACATGATCAACTACCTGCACAACACGGTCCAGGGCATGGAAATCGACAACGTGTTGATCAACTGTCACTACCCGGTGACGGAGAACTCCTTCATGCTCCAGTGGGGCGTGATGGTCAAGAAACTGCCAGGAGTGGACGACGAGCAGGCCGACAAGATCGCCGGGAAATTCGCCAAGAGCATCGGCGAGGGCTTCCTGCAGGATGTGGAGATCTGGAAGAACAAATCCCGCATCGACAACCCGCTGCTGTGTGAGGAGGACGGGCCGGTGTACCAGCTGCGCCGCTGGTACGAGCAGTTCTACGTGGACGTTGCCGATGTGACCGACGACATGACCCGACGGTTCGAGTACGAGGTGGACACCACCAAGGCCAACGAGGCGTGGGAAGCCGAGGTGGCTGAGAACCTGGCCCGCCAGCAGCAGGAAGCGGGTGTGTGACCGTGACATCGGCCGAACTGGACGCGCCGTCGGTGGCCACGACGTTCGGCCAGCCGACGACCCGCGAGGACACGCTGGCCGACCGCAGGGCGTTCCTCACCGACGGGTTCGCCCCGGTGAACTGCCACAGCTGCGGCACCGGGGTGCTGGTGCGTAAGAACAGCGAGAAGCACACGAGTATCCAGTGGACCAGCGACCCCGCCGTCAGCTGCCCGGTGTACGCCGAGCTGGTCGCCGAAGGCGGGAACACCGCCCTGATGGACACCTGCGCGCGGCTGAGCGACAGCATCGCGGCGGCGGTCGCGTCCGGCGAGATCAGTGTCGGTTCCACCGAGCGGGAGGACGGGACGTGAGCGAGCAGCAGGATCCGGCGGCCGAGCCCGCGTTGCCGAGGGATCGGATCCTCCGGCTGCGGGTGGCGGCCACGGTCGACGAGACGCACGACGCCCGGTCGATCGTGTTCGAACCACCGGAAGACCGCGAGGACTCCCTGACCTACCGGCCGGGGCAGTTCCTGACGCTACGGGTGCCGAGCGAGCGCACCGGCTCGGTGGCGCGCTGCTACTCGCTGTCCAGCGCGCCCCACGAGCAGGGGCAGTGGAAGGTCACCGTCAAGCGCGTCGACGACGGCTACGCCTCGAACTGGATCTGCGACACCGTCACCGAGGGGATGGAGCTGGACGTGCTCGCCCCCGCCGGAGTGTTCACGCCACGCTCGCTGGACGACGACCTGCTGCTGTTCGCAGGCGGTAGCGGCATCACCCCGGTGATGTCCATCGTGAAGTCGGTGCTGCGCCACGGCAGCGGCCGTATCGCACTGGTCTACGCCAACCGCGACGAGCGCTCGGTTATCTTCGCCGGCGAGCTGGGCGAGCTCGCCGCCGCCCATCCGGAGCGGCTCACCGTGGTGCACTGGCTGGAGAGCGTGCAAGGCCTGCCGACGGTGGCGGCGCTGCGCGCGCTGACCGAGCCGTGGGCCGACCGGGAGGCGTTCATCTGCGGTCCGGTAGCGTTCAAGGACGTCACCGCAGAGGCACTGCGCGAGCTGGGCGTGCCGCGCAAGCGCGTCCACATCGAGCGCTTTGTCTCGCTGTCGCGCAACCCCTTCGAGGAGCCCGTTGCCGGTGAGGACACGGAGCCGTCCCCTGCGGATGTGGCCCAGCAGGCGCCGCCGGTGGCGCTGGAAGTCGATCTGGACGGCGAGCAGCGCGAGCTGGCCTGGCCCCGGGAGAAGAAGCTGCTCGACTTCCTGCTGGAGTCCGGGATGGACGCACCGTACTCGTGCCGTGAGGGCGCGTGCAGCGCGTGCGCCTGCCGAGTGACCGCCGGTGAGGTCAAGATGCTCAACAACGAGGTCCTGGAACCGGTGGACCTCGACGAGGGCATCGTGCTGGCCTGCCAGTCCCTTCCGGTGACCGATTCGGTGTCGGTCAGCTACGAGTAGTACCGAGCGAACATCGACTACGGAGCGAGCTATGCCTATCGACCCCGCCGTCGCGATCGGAGCCGACCTCGGCGAGACCAGTTTCTCCTGGAGCTCCTCCGACGTGCTGCTGTACCACCTCGGCATCGGCGCAGGGGCCGACCCGGTCGACGCGACCGAGCTGCGCTACACCTACGAGCGTGACCTCCGGGTGCTGCCGACGTTCGCCACGGTGGCGGCGACGATGCACGAGACCGAGCCGCCGCAGGTGTCGTTGCCCGGTGTGGAGATCGATCTCGCCAAGGTGGTGCACGGCAAGCAGGAGATCGTGGCGCACCGCCCCCTGCCCGCCGAGGGCAAGGCCACGGCGCGCGGCCGCATCGCCGACGTGCACGACAAGGGCAAGGCCGCGGTGATCCTGCAGGAGACCGAGGTCACCGACGAGGCGGGCGAACCGCTGTGGACCGCACGTTCGGCCATCTTCGCCCGCGGCGAGGGCGGTTTCGGCGGCGATCGAGGCCCCTCGGAGGCGGTGGAGCTACCCGACCGCGAGCCGGACTGGACGGTCGACACCCCGACGCTGCCGCAGCAGGCGCTGCTGTACCGGCTGTGCGGGGACCGCAACCCGCTACACATCGACCCCGAGTTCGCGCGCGGCGCCGGATTCGACGCGCCGATCCTGCACGGGCTGTGCACCTACGGCATGGTCGCCAAGGCGGTCACCGACACCGTGCTTGACGGGGACCCGGACCGGGTGGCGTCCTGGTCGGCCCGGTTCGCGGGCATCGTGCTACCCGGCGAGACCCTGCGCACCCGGATCTGGCGCGACGGCGACCGCTACCTGGTCACCACCCAGACCGTCGAACGCGACGCCCCCGCGTTGGCCGACGCCGTGCTCACCGCCCGGTGAGTTGGGGCGCTGAAAGTGACGTTCAGCGCCGTAGATGGAACGGACGCCACGTTCGGCTCGCGTGCTGCTCGCCGGCGGTGCCCTGCGGGTCACACCATGGCCAGCAGCATCCCGGCCATGCCCACGCTCATCGCGCCCCTGCCGAGCTCACGGGTACCGAGGCGGAGCACCACTGGGACCGGCTCGGGGATCTCCGCGCGCGGGCCACGCACGCACCGCACCACGCACATCGCCGTGTCGACAAAGAAATACCCTGCGGCGGCGAAGGCGAGCGGGGCCAGCACGAGCGTGCCTTCGTGGCCCGCCATGGTCAGCCACGGCCCGGCTTCGTGGGCGGCGTGGTCGCCGTGCCCGACCATGCCCGCGAACATGTAGACCATCACCGCGGCACCAATGGCGTGGTGGCCGCACCGTGAGCGGGCACATCCCGAACCGCAGCTGGCGCGCACCTCCCGCAGCCACAGCACCCCCAGCCACAGCGCCGCCACCACGAAAGCCGCTTCCCACCCGGCCTGCGGGATCGGCCCGCCCACCGGCGAGACCATCGCCAGCATGCCGAGCGCCATCAGCAGCTCGGCCACCTCGTCCTCCCGGCGGACGCGCCCCCAGAGCGGCGAGTGCGGATGCGCGATCACCAGCCGGGCCAGGCTGGCGGCGGCGATCGCCAGGAACAGCACGCTCAGCCCCCACAGGACCGGTTCCGGTGCGTCCATCCCGCCGGTGACCTCCCGGTCTGCTGCGAGCCTCGGCCTTAACCCTGACGTGAAGCCGGTCGCTGCTTACCGTGACAGCCGAGCACAGGCGTATCCAGACGGCAATCGAGTGATAACGTTTCGTGATCGCTCTACTGCGCGCTCGGCGTGATTCGCCGCGGCACGGATATGAAGCGGAACGGCCGAGGCCCGAGGCCACCACGAGCGAGCTGAACGTCACGTTCAGCTCCTCACCTCAGCGGGCGGGTTGCTAGCAGCCCGACCACCACGGTGGTCACTGCCCTGTCAGCATCAGCCCGCTCGTCGGAACGCCGGTACCGGCGGTCACCAGCACGTGCCGCGCCTCCGGGACCTGGTTCACCGCGGTTCCCCTGACCTGCCGCACCGCCTCGGCGATGCCGTTCATCCCATGCACGTAGGCTTCCCCGAGCTGCCCGCCGTGCGGGTTGAGCGGAAGCGTGCCGTGCAGCTCCAGCGTGTCACCAGCGATGAAGTCCTTGGCCTCCCCTCTGGCGCAGAATCCCAGTTCCTCCAGCTGCATCAGCACGTAGGGGGTGAAGTGGTCGTACAGCACCGCTACATCCACATCGGAGTGATCCAGCCCGGACTGCTGCCAGAGTTGCCTGCCGACGACTGCCATCTCGGGCAGTGCGGCGAGCTCGTCGCGGTAGTAGCTGGTCATGATGTACTGGTCGGTCCCGCTGCCCTGCGCCGCCGCGGAGATCACGGCGGGCGGGTGCGGCATGTCCTTCGCCCGCTCGGCGCTGGTGATCACCAGCGCGATGCCACCGTCGGTTTCCTGGCAGCAGTCCAGCAGCCGCAGCGGCTCGGCGATCCACCGGGAGGACTGGTGGTCGTCCAGCGTGATCGGCTTGCCGTGGAACCAGGCGTTCGGGTTGGTGGCGGCGTGCTTGCGGTCGATCACCGCGATCCTGCCGAAGTCCTCCGTGCTCGCGCCGTAGTCGTGCAGGTATCGCTGGGCGAGCATAGCCACGGTCGCCGCCGGGGTGGCGATCCCCGCCGGGTAGTGGAAGCTGTTGTCGACACCTGAGGTATTGACCTGCTGCGCGGCCGCGTTCGACACCTGGCCGAACCGGTGTCCGGAACGTTCGTTGAACGCCCGGTAGGCGACAACCACGTCGGCGGCGCCGGTGGCCACGGCCATCGCGGCCTGCTGGATCGTCGCCGCGGCCGCGCCTCCCCCGTAGTGCACCCGGCTGAAGAAGCTGAGCTCACCGATGCCGAGCTCGCGAGCCACCGCGATCTCGGCGTTGCTGTCCATGGTGAACGTCACCAGACCATCTACATCGGCTGGTGTGAGTCCGGCATCGTCGAGAGCCGAGCGAACCGCCTCGCACGCCAGCCGCAGCTCGCTGCGCCCGGAGTCCTTGGAGAACTCGGTGGCGCCGATCCCGGTGATCGCTGCCTCACCCGCCAGTGTCACGACTCCACCTCCGGCAACGCGACCTGCACCGTGCCCGTGACGTGTGCGCCGAGGCTGACCGTGCCGCAGATCTCGACGACGATGCGCTGCTCGCCGCCTGCCTCTATCCGGTCGGCCACGCGCCCGGTCAGCGTCAGGGTGTCGTAGGCGTAGCAGGGCACGCCGAGTTTGATGTTCACCGACCGCACCAGCGCCTCCGGCCCGGCCCAGTCGGTAACGAACCGCTGCACCAGGCCGGTGTCGGTGAGGATGTTCAGGAAGATGTCCTTCGAACCGCGCTGCCTGGCCAGGTCCCTGTCGTGGTGCACGTCCTGGAAGTCCCTGGTGGCCAGGGCGGTGCTGATGACGAACGTCGGTGTCACCTCGATCCGCAGCTCCGGCAGTGCGGCGCCGATCTCCACGGCCGAGGCGGGCAGCGTCGCCTGCGGGGTGGTTCCGTCACTCATCGCGCCACCTCCCAAGCGGGCAGGGTCAGCTCGTCGTCCACGGCGAGGAACACCGCCCGCACCGGCATCCCGATCGTCACCGAGCCCGGGTCGGCGTCGATGAGCTCGCCGAGCACCCGCACGCCTTCCTCGAGCTCCACCAGCGCCACCACGAACGGCAGCTCCTTGCCGGGCACCGGCGGGTTGTGGTGCACCACGTAGCTGTAGACGGTGCCGCGGCCACTGGCCACGATGTAATCCGGTTCGATGCCCAGATCTCCCCCGGGATCCACCGGCCCGGGCGGGTGCCGCAGCGTCTCCCCCCACCGCTGGATGCGCAGCTCGCCGAGCTTCGTGCCCTCCCAGAAGAACGCGGTGTCGACCGAGATCACCGGCCGCAGCACGCCCGCGGCACGTTCCGAGGCGTCGACGATCCTGCCGGACGGCCCCGCCTGCGGCCGCCGGTCACCGGCGGCCTCGCCGTGTCCGCCGTTGTCGCTGCCTGCCGGGCGGAACTTCAACACCCGGAAGGTCATCTCGGCGACCACCTCGTCGCCCACCAGCCAGCGGGTGCGGGTGGTGACGAAGAATCCCTCACCGAGGGCGGTCCGTTTCGGGCCGACCACTCCCTCCAACTCGGTGGTGGCTGCCACGTGCTCGCCGGGCCGCAGGTAGCGGTGGTAGGTCTGCTCGGAGTTGGTGGCCACCACCGACGTGTAGCCCGCGTCGTCGAGGACCGTCATCATCGCGCCGAGCGGGTCGTCGGCGGCCCGCTCGCCGTGCAGCCCGTTCATGGTCCACACCTGCGCCATGGCGGGCGGGGCGACGAGCTCGCCGTGCACCGATCGTGCCGCGAACTCGGGGTCGGTGTAGACCGGGTTTGCGTCCCCGATCGCCTCCGCCCAGTTGTTGATCATCGCGGTGTTCACCGGGTCCCGCGCATGCCGAGGCGCGGAGCCGCCCTTGTCGGCGATGCGTTCGGCCTCCCGGTGAATGGCCTGGGCGGTGTCTTCGACCCAGTCGCCTGTCCGTGCTCCGCTCATCGCGGCACCCTCGGCAGCCCGAGCCCGGTCATGGCGATGAGTTCCCGCTGGATCTCGTTCACCCCACCTCCGAAGGTCAGTACGAGGTTGCGTTTGGCCTGCACGTCGAGCCACAGCAGCAGCTCCGCGGTGCCAGGCTCGGCCGGATCGCCGTGCCTGCCGACGACCTCCTCCAGCAGCGCGCACAGCCGCTGGATGCGGTCGGAACCGAACACCTTGGTCGCCGAGGCGTCCGCGACATCCACCGGTGTGTCCGTCGAGCTGTCCCCCGCCGAGGCGACCTGCCAGTTGAGCAGCTCGTTGATGCGCAGCACGGCGCGGGTTTCGGCGAGCGCCTCAGCAACGTCCGGGCAATCGAGCAACGGCGTCCCGGCCTGGCTGGCGCGTGCGGCGGCCCAGTCGTGCACCCGGTCGTACAGCGCGGCCACGCGCCCGGCGGGTCCCAGCATGACGCGTTCGTGGTTGAGCTGAGTGGTGATCAGTTGCCAGCCACGGTTCTCCTCACCAACCCGCATGTTGGCGGGAACCCGCACGTCGGTGTAGTAGGTCGCGTTGACGTGATGCGCCCCGTCGCAGGTGATGATCGGTGTCCATGAGTAGCCGGGGTCGCTGGTGTCCACGATCAGGATCGAGATGCCCTTGTGTTTCGGCGCGTCCGGGTCGGTGCGCACCGCGAGCCAGATGTAGTCGGCGTCGTGCGCCCCGGTGGTGAAGATCTTCTGCCCGTTGACAATGTAGCCTGCGTCCGGGCCATCGCCGTCGCGCACCGCCGTGGTGCGCAGCGAGGCCAGATCGGTGCCCGCCTCCGGTTCAGAGTAGCCGATCGCGAAGTGCACCTCACCCGCCAGGATCGCGGGAAGGAACTTCTCCTTCTGCTCCGGAGTGCCGTAGGCCTGTAGGGTGGGGCCCACGGTCTGTAGCGTCACCGAGGGCAGCTGCACGTCGGCGCGGGCAGCTTCGTTGACGAAGATCTGCTGCTCGATCGCGCCGAACCCATGACCGCCGTACTCGGTCGGCCAGCCCACACCGAGCCAGCCGTCGCGGCCCATGCGCCGCACCACCTCGCGGAAGGTCGGGCCGTGCCGCTCAGTCAACATGGCGGCACGTTCCTCATCGGTCATCAGCGTGCTGAAGTACTCGCGCAGCCGCGCCTGGAGCTCGCGCTGCTCGCCGGTCAGTTCGATGTGCATGGTCAGCTCCCAGCGCCCGCGCCGAGCGTGGCCAGTCGCGTCCGGTGCCCGCCGAGCAGGCGGGTGAGGTCTTTGAGGTCGGAGTAGTGCCGGTGCAGCGGGTAGGTGACGTCGACCCCGATCCCGCCGTGCAGGTGGTGGCAGGTGCGCAGCGCGGGCAACGCCTCGGTCGCCAGCCAGTACGCGGCCAGGTCCAGCTCCGCCGTGGCTTCCCGCCCGGATCCCAGCCGCCAGGCGGCCGAGGTGGCGGCCAGGTGCACGGTGCGCTCGGCGATGTAGACGTCGGCCGCCTGCTGTGCCACGGCCTGGAACGTGGCCAGCGGCTTGCCGAACTGTTCCCTGGTGCGCAGGTGCTCGGTCGTCAGCTCCAGCGCTCCAGCCAGCCCCCCGTCGCCTGCGGCGCCCGCACCCGCCACAGCGCATTCCCGTAGGCAACGCGCGGCCTTTCCCGACGTGTCCGCACCCAGCAGGTCCGCTGTGGACACGTCCACTCCGTCGAAAGTCACGGTGCATTCGGGGGATCCACTCGCGGTGGGGGTCGGGGTGAGCGTGACGCCGGGCGCCTGCGGGTCCACCAGGAACACGCCGGTCCCCTCGTCGAGGGAGGCCGGGACGAGGATCCGGTGTGCCTGTGCGGCGTACGGCACGCCGACCTTGCGCCCGGACAGCCGCCAGCCGGACGCTTCTTGGCGTGCCACGGTGCGCGGCGTGGTGACCAGCGGGCTGCCCACCTCGTTGGTCGCGCCGGTCAGGATCCGCTGCCCGGATGCCACCGCGGGCAGCAGGTCATCGCGCTGGGCCGGGGTGCCGCGCGTGGCGACCGGCAGCACCCCGAACGCGAGTGTCGCCAGTGCCGGTACCCGCGCTCCTGACTTACCCACCTCGCGAAGCACCACCGCGATCTCGGCGATACCGAGGCCGTCGCCGTCGAGGTCGGGAGGAAGTGCCAGTCCCAGCAGGCCGACGGTGGCCATGGCCGACCACACCTGCTGCTGGTACGGGGTAGCTGCGCCCGCTCCATCGTGCTCGGCGGCACGCTCCTTGGCCAGCACCTCGGCGGCGAGTTCGGCGGCCGCCCGCTGGTTCTCGTCGGGGCTGAAGTCCATGGCTCCTCGCGGGTGGTCGTGCCGGTCGCGCCCGGGCTCACCCGGACACGCATAACTGTAACATGTTCTAGTTTTACCCGGGAGAGCCGGTTATCGCAACCTCCGACCCGAGTCACGCCGAGTGGACGTCCGCGCGAAACTCGCTCATCGGCACAAGAGAAAACATTCGTTATGTTGTCACCGCGACGGAGATCCTTCGCGGGTCGGCGTGATCTCCGTAACCCGATTCCCGTTCATCAGTTACCCCAGGTATCGGTTACCCGGAGATTCGGTTAACCGGCGGAATGTACTGATCCGAACGGAAGGACAGGTGCAGGCATGCGAAAGCGCTATGGAGCATTGGGGGCACTCGGTGCGGCGGCGGCCGTGGCGGTCGGCGGCGTGTTGCTGGCGACACCGGCGTACGCAGATGATCCCGAAGGGGTCGGCGTGAGCTTCTTCGGGCACTTCTGCGGCGAGGACAACGTCGGCCCCGAGCCGGCGTGCACGTACACGCCGCTCCTCGACCACTCCTACGCAGGCGCCGGACCGTTCACGATCGAGGCCGTCGACGCGCTCGGGGAGACAGTGTTCGCCACCGAGTGCGACGAGGGCGAGATGTGCACGGACGAAGGCGAGGGATCGATCCCGGCCGGATCGACCGTCACCATCGAGGTCACCGGTGAGCCCGGCAGCGTGGGTGCGGGCGCCTTCGACTGACGCGATCGGCACGTAGCGCGAGACAGCGGGCCGCCGGAACCACTCCGGCGGCCCGCTCTCCTGCGAGCTCCGTCCAACCGCCTGGCGACACCCGTTATGCCCAATCCCCGACAGGGGTTGACATGCAACTGGTTGGTTGCCTAAATTTAGGCAACCAACCAGTTGCATGATTGGCCTGACACACCCATGGACCACGTCTTCAAGGCGCTGGCCGACGCCAGCCGTCGTCGCTTGCTCGACCGGCTGAACCTGCGCAACGGGCAGAGCCTGCGTGACCTGTGCGCCGAGGTGGACATGACCAGGCAAGCGGTCAGCAAGCACCTTGCCGTGCTGGAAGAAGCCAACCTCGTGACCGTTCGGTGGCAGGGGCGGCAGAAACTGCACTACCTCAACGTCGAGCCGATCAACGCCATCGCCGAGCGCTGGATGAGCCAGTACGACCGCTTACGGGCGCAGGCGCTCACCGACCTGAAGGAAGCATTGGAGCACCCACCCATGGACGCCACCGCATTCGTTTACACCACCTACGTCAAGACCACGCCGGAACAGCTCTGGCACGCGCTGACGGAGCCGTCGTTCACCCGACGCTACTGGGGTGTCACGTTCGAGACCGACTGGCGGGCGGGGTCACCGATGGTGTGGGAGCAGGACGGGGTACGCATCGCCGATCCCAGCCAGGTGGTCCTCGAATCCCAGCCGTACCGGCGCCTGTCCTACGCCTGGCACGTCGTCACCCCGGAGTTCGCCGAGTCCGTCGGGCTGAGCGAGCAGACTCGCGCCGAGCTGGCAGCCGAGCAACTGTCCACTGTGACCTTCGAGATCGAGCCACTGGGCGAGATGGTGAAACTGACCGTGGTCCACGATGGATTCGAGGCAGGTAGCACCATGCGGGAGATGGTCGGCGAAGGCTGGCCGCACCTGCTGTCGGCACTGAAGACGCTACTCGAAACCGGGGAAGCGCTACCCGATATCCCGGCCGAGCAGCACGCGGCCTCGCACGACACGGCGACGTGAACCACCACAGGGTCAGCCTGCCGCATCCAGCAGCGTGGTGAGTTCGTCGCGCATGCCCTCGACGATGGGCCACGGGTCCGGCACGAGCTCGGCGGCGCACACCACCCCGACGTTGACCTGACCGGCCAGCGACAGCACGGTGATGTTCAACCCGCACCCGTGAAACACCGGTCCGAGCGGGTACATGCCGGTCACCCGGGCGCCGAGCAGGTAGATCGGCACCGGCGGACCCGGCACGTTGGAGATCACCAGGTTGTGCACAGCCGGGTGCTTCTCGGCCAGCCGCAGCGTGGAGTAGGCACGCACCGCCAGTCCGAACGTGGCAGGACCTGCCAGGCGCGCCCAGTCCTGCAGCATGTCGGCAGGGACAGTGTGGTGGTGGTTCTTCGCCCTGGTGTTGCTCACACTGAGCGCCCGCAACCGGTCGACAGGGTCATCCAGGTCCGTCGGGAGGGAGGCGAACCACGCCGACACCTTGTTCGCGCCCTCGGGCCGCGCGGTGCGGTCGTGGACCGAGACCGGCACCGATGCCAGCAGTGGCTTACCGGGCAGCTCGTCGCGATCGGCGAGGTAGCGGCGTAGCGCGCCGCTGCACAGCGCCAGCACCACGTCGTTGACGGTGACGTCGAAGGCGTTCTTGACCCGCTTGATCTCGTCCAGATCGAGTTGAGCCAGCGCCACGCCGCGCCGGGCCGTGATCGTGCGGTTGAACGGCGTCCTGGGTGCCGTAAACGGCAGCCGCATCCCCTCACCCCGCAGCGAGCGGGCCACGAAGCCCGGCACGATCCCCATCAGCTCCGGCATCATCCGCAGCGCACGCACCGGCCGCCGCGCGAACGAGCGCACGCCGTCGGCCAACAGTTCCAGCGCACCCGGAGGTGTGGGGCTGCCGGGTCGCTCCTCGGGCTCCGGCAGCGGAGCATCCGGTTCCAGCGCTGCCAGCTGGCTCATCAGGTTCGCGCCGCTGACCCCGTCCACACTGGCGTGGTGCATCTTCGCCAGCACCGCCAGCGAACCGTCGGCGCTTCCCTCGACGAGGTAGATCTCCCAGAGCGGGCGTGAACGATCCATCGGCTGGCTCGCGATATGCGCGCACAGCTCGGCGAGCTCCCCCGGACCACCGGGCGGTGGCACCGCGATGCGGTGCAGGTGGTGCTCGAGATCGAACTCCTGGTCCTCCACCCATAGCGGATGGTCCAGGTTGAGCCAGGATGTGTGTACCTTGCGCCGGAACTCCGGCAACCGGAGCAGGCGATCGGCCAGGGCACGCCTGGCCGTTTCGAAGGAATACCCGCCGGGAATGGTCGAGGGATCCACCGTGACCAGCGCGCACACATGCAGGGGTTGCGTCGCCGTCTCCAGGTACAGGAAGCTCGCGTCCAGGCCGGTCAGTCGCTGCATGACCACCGATCGTAGCGAATCCGACACAATCTTAGAACGTGTTCTAGTCTCGGTGTCCGCCGGTGAGTGGCACCGGGCTATGCTCGTGCCCATGGGATCGTTCTTCCGCACCAGACAGGCCGCGCAACTGGCGCTGACCGCGAACGCGCTGCGCCCACTACGGTCACGCTCGGCGTCCGTACCGAGCTTCTTCGCAGGCTGGCTCACCGCCGAACTCGCCCCGCACCTGCTGGCGCTGACCTGCGCCGACGCGGCGAGACAGATCGCGACGAAGAAGCGGGATCCCGCGGGCCTTGCCATGGCGGCCGCCAACGGAGCCGGGCTGGCCGCGATGATCGCCTCGGCACATCGTGCCAAGGACGCCGTGGAGCAGGCGCTGACCGAAGCGCTGGGCGTGGACTACCGCTCGCAGCTCAGCCCACCGTTCCACCCGCTGGATCTCGACCTACCGGTTGGCCAGCTGGCGATGCCGTTCCGGATGCGCTCGCCCGAGGTGCGCAAGATACCGAACGTCCCGTATGCCGACGGCGGCCGGCGGTACCTGCTGGACATCTACCGCCCGCGCGCGCCCGTGCAGGATTGTCCTGTGCTGCTCCAGGTGCACGGCGGGGCGTGGGTGACCGGCACGAAGGACCAGCAAGGCCTGCCGCTGATGCTGCACATGGCCAAGCGGGGGTGGGTGTGTGTCGCGATCAACTACCCGCTCTCGCCGCGGGCGCGCTGGCCCGCGCACATCGTCGCCGCCAAGCGGGCGCTGGCCTGGATCAAGAACTCGATCACCGACTACGGCGGCGACCCGTCGTTCGTGGCTGTGACCGGGGGCTCGGCGGGTGGTCACCTCGCCGCGCTGCTGGGGCTCACGCCGAACGACCCGGCGTGGCAGCCGGGGTTCGCCGACAGCGACACCAGCGTCCAGGCCTGCGTGCCGCATTACGGCGTGTACGACTTCGCCGCCGAAACCGGATCGCCCGCGGCCAGGAACCTACGCAGGACATTGCTGGAACGGTACGTCGTCGACGCCGAAGCGGGCGAGGACACCTATCGCAGCGCCTCCCCGCTGGCCAGGATCCACGAGTCCGCGCCACCGTTCTTCGTGGTCCACGGTGAGCACGACACGCTCATTCCGGTAACGGAAGCGCGGGAGTTCGTACGCAGGCTGCGCGCCACCTCCCGGCAGCCGGTTGGCTACGCCGAGATCCCTGGCGCGCAGCACGCCTTCGACATCTTCCACTCGGTGCGCAGCGCCCACGTGGTACGCGGGGTGCAACGTTTTCTCGAGTGGTCCTACGCGGCGACGAACAGCCACCTGCGCCCGACCGAGGCGGTACCGTCACGGTAAAAGGAGGCCCAGCGGTGGACGACGCGGCAGACGACGGCGAGCGGGTGGCGCTGGTGCTCAGCGGCGGCGGCGCCAGAGGGGCCTACGAGGCGGGTGCGCTATCGGTACTGCTACCGGAGCTGCAGCGGCAGGGGCAACGGCCGCGCCTGGTGGTCGGCAGCAGCGTGGGCGCCCTCAACGCAACCTACCTCGCAGCCACCGCCCACCTGGATGCCGAGGAAGCGGTGACCGGCCTGCTGCGGCTCTGGCGGGGGCTGGAGCTGGGCAAGGTCATCCGACCGCTCATCCTGCGGCACCTCCCGCTGTTCGCGGCGCGCTATCTCGGCTCGTCACTGTCGCTTCCGGTGCAGCGCGGCAACAGCCTGCTGGATCCGGCTCCGCTGAGGGGCAACCTCAGGGAGTGGGTCGACTGGGAGGCGCTGCGATCCAACCTCGACAACGGCCGGGTCGACGCGCTGGCGGTGGTGTGCACGGCGGTGTGGACGGGCCGCACGGTGGCGTTCTGCGATTCCAAGGTGGAACCTCCGGACCACCGATCTCACATACTGGACTACGTGCGGTGCCAGGTGGAGCTGGAACACGTCCTCGCCTCGGCCGCGATCCCGATGCTGTTCCCCCCGGTCCACATCGAGCATCCCGACGAAGCCCGTGGCTGGTACATCGACGGCAGCACTCGGCTGGACACGCCCCTCAAACCCGCGCTCGATCTCGGTGCCGAGCGGGTCGTCGTGGTCGGCACCTCCTCGGTAGCCGAGCCCGACGACCGTCCGGGCCAGCACGAGAGCGCCCCACCGAGCATCGCCGACGGCGCGGTGAACGTGCTGCACGGTGACGTGGTGGACCCGCTCATCGAGGACATGCGGATGCTCGGCAACGTCAACATGTTCTTCGCCGAGGGCGCGCCCGGTGCGCACCGTTACCGCAGGGCCAGGGGCAAACCCGCCTACCGCCAGGTGCCGTACATCTTCGTCGGGCCGCCCCGTAACGCCATCGGCGAGCTGGCCGTCGAGGTGTTCCGCGACCGCTACAGCGGCGTGAAGGCGCTGCGCTCCCCCGACCTGGCGCTGCTCGGCGCGCTCCTCGGCCCCGGCGGCGCCGGGCGGGGCGAGCTGCTCAGCTACGTGTTCTTCGACTCCGAGTTCCTCGGCGCGCTAGCCGAGATGGGAGCAGCGGACGCCCGGCATTGGCTGGACAACGGCACCGGTGAGATCGCGCCGTGGCAGCTGGAGCCGCTGCGGGCGTTCACCGGCGGCGACGCCGACGCGGGCTGATTCACTCCCTCGGCAGGCCGAGCAACCGCTCGGCGGCCACGTTGCGCAGCACCTGCGTGGTGCCGCCCGCGATGCTCAGGCAGCGGCTGAGCAGGAACTCGTGCTGCACACCGGCACTGTGCTCGGTGACCACCAGCCCCGACGTGCCGAGCAGTTCCAGCGCTGCCTCGGCCACAGCCTGCCGGTGCTCGACGCCGACCAGCTTGCGCACGCTGGACTCCGCCCCCGCGTCCTGCCCTTCCAGGCTGCGGACGGTGGCGCGCACATCGAGCATCGAGCAAGCGTGTCCCTGCGCGACCAGCCTGCCCAGCTCGTCGAGGCCGTGACCGTCCCCGGATCCGGCTCCCGACCCGTCGCGCCACAGCTCCAACAACCGCTCCACGCCCTCACCCAGCGAGGAACCGCCGCTCATCGCCACGCGCTCGTTGGCCAGCGTGGTGCGAGCCAATCGCCAGCCCTGTCCCTGTTCACCGACCATGTCGGAGTCGGGTACGAACACATCGGTCAGGAACACCTCGTTGAACACCGCTTCACCGGTCATCTCACGCAGCGGCCGGGTCTCGATGCCATCCCGGCGCATGTCGACGAGGAAGTAGCTGATGCCCTTGTGCTTCGGCGCGTCCGGGTCGGTTCGTGCCAGGCAGATGGCCCAGTCGGCCTCGGCCGCCATCGAGGTCCATACCTTCTGCCCGTTGAGCACCCAGCCACCGTCCACACGCGTGGCCGTGGTGCGTAGCGACGCCAGGTCGGATCCAGCGCCGGGTTCGCTGAAGAGCTGGCACCAGATGAGCTGGCCGCGCAGCGTCGGCGTGACGAAGCGGCGCGCCTGCTCCTCGGTGCCGTGGGCGATGATGGTGGGCACCGCCCAGGTGCCGATCATCAGGTTGGGGCGGCTCACTCCGGCGCGTTCCAGCTCCGCGTCGATCAGCAGTTGCAGCGCGGGCCCCGCGTCCAGCCCGTAGGGGCGGGGCCAGTGCGGGGTGAGGTAACCGGATTCGACCAGCGCGTCCCTGCGCTCGCGGGCCGGGCGGGCGGCGATGCCGTCGACCGTGCGGCGCACCTCCTCCCGCTGGGCGTCGAGCTCACCCGGCCGCGAGGTGTAGGAGTCCAGGTCGAGCCCCGCGGCGCGGCGCGTGCCGCCCAGGGCCAGCTCGGCGGTGCGGACACGCCACGGGGCGCTTCCGCCGAGCAGGTGGCGCAGCGCCAACGCCCGCCGCAGGTACAGGTGCGCATCGTGCTCCCAGGTGAAGCCGATGCCGCCGAGCACCTGGATGGCGTCCTTGGCGTTGTCCACCGCTGCGTCGAGGGTGTACGCCGCGGCCGTCGCGGCTGCCAGCCCGTGCTGGGTAGCGTCCTCGTCGGCAGCACGGGCGGCATCCCAGGCCAGCGCTGTCGCCAGCTCGGAGCGGCACAGCATGGCGGCGCAGAGATGCTTGACGGCCTGGAAGGCGCCGATCGGGCGGCCGAATTGCTCGCGGGTGCGGGCGTATTCGCTGGCGGTGCGCACGCACCAGCCCGCGATACCCGAGGCTTCAGCGGCTGCCAACGTGGCCGCTGTAGCGTGCACCTCCCGCGCGGCGAGCGACTCCAGCACGGCATCGGGCGGCACGCTGACCGAATCGAGCTCGACCCGGGCCACGGTGCGGGAGAAGTCGACCGGCCGCTGGCCAACCAGCTGGACACCCGGATGGTCAGGCGGCAGCACGAACCACCTGGTGGTGCCCGCGACGTCAGCACGGAGCAGCAGGTGGGCCCCGGCATCAGCGCCGAGCACCACGCCAGCGTCCCCGGAAACCACGAGACCACCGTCGCCGCTGGCTTCGCCCGTGAGGCCACCGGGTTCGAGCGCGACGGCGGCGTGTGCCTCACCCGTGCACAGTGCGGGGACGAGCTCCTTGGCAGGCGCGTGCTGCGGGCACCGGGCCAGCAGCAGCGCGGCGAGCGCGGTGGGCAGCACCGGACCGGGCGCCAGCCCGGCGGCGGCTTCCTCCAGCGCGGCGGCTGCGTCACAGGTGGTGCCGCCCGCACCGCCGAGCTCGGGGTCCACCGCGATGCCGAGCACCCCGATGCCTGCCAGCTCCTGCCACCCACCATCCGCGGCACCCGCCGCGACCCCGCTGCCTTCCGCGGCGCGCACGGCCTCGATGGGGGTGCTGCGGGTTGCCCAGTCACGCACCGACGAGGCCAGGTCCTGCTGGGTATCCGTGATGGCGAGCGGCACGATCCCTCCTTGTTCGGTCGACGCTTCAAGACTAGAACGTGTTACACATCCAAGTCGACCCGGCAGCCCGTGCTGATCACCACGACGTGACGTGAAACCCCATAACCTGTGGAACAGGTTCCCGGGTTGTACCCTGAGATGAGGCGACAGCCACGAACCGACGACGACTTCGCGCAAGGGGGAACATCCCGTGCCGCCCCAGGCCAACCCGGACACTGCCGAGGTGCCCACTCCCAAGGGAGATGAACCCGGCTCGCCCGCGCAGCGTGATCGGCGCAGGCGCATCATCGACGCCACACTCGCGCTGGCCGCCAGCGGGGGGTACAACGCGGTACAGATGCGTGCCGTGGCCGACAAGGCCGATGTCGCGCTGGGCACGCTGTACCGGTACTTCCCCTCCAAGGTGCACCTGCTGGTCGCGGGACTGGCACGTGAGTTCCAGCGGGCGCGTGACAAGCTCGAACGCACCACCATCCCCGGTGACACGCCCGGCGAACGGCTGCTTTACGTGCTCGGCAAGACCACGCGTTCGCTGCAGCGAGATCCGCACCTGACGGAGGCGATGGTGCGCGCGTTCATGTTCGCCGACACCACCGCTGCCGCCGAGGTGGAGATGGTCGGCGGCCTGATGGAGGACATGTTCGCTACCGCGATGGGCAAGCCGGAGCCCACCGAGCACGACCGCGCGATCTTCCACCTGATCGCCGATGTGTGGATGGCCAACCTCATCGCCTGGGTCAGCAGGCGCGCCTCGGCCTCGGACGTGCATCACCGGCTGGAACTGTCGGTCCGACTGCTCATCAACGGCGACGGCGGAGCGACGGGCGCATAACCCTACTGGCGCGTAAACTCAGCGCTGATGCGTACCGTACTGACCAAAGCCTTCGTGCAGGGGCTCGCACTGCACCAGTTCATCTACGAGCGCAGCGGCGGTTGGATCGGCCATCACGTGCCGCTGCTGCCGCCCTCGCTGCTGCTGCACGCCACCGGGCGTCGCACCGGGCAGCGGCGAACGTCCGCGCTCACCTACGCCCGTGACGGCGAGAACTACCTGATCACCGCATCCAACGGCGGTGCCCGCCGCGCTCCTGCCTGGCTGCACAACCTCACCACGCACCCGGAGTGCGAGATCCAGGTCGGTCGGCAGCGGCTCGCGGTCACCGCCCGGCCGGTGTATCCCGGCGATGCCGAGTACGACCGGCTGTGGGACATCGTCA
Organism: Haloechinothrix sp. LS1_15; assembly: GCF_033042135.1. Classification (NCBI taxonomy): domain Bacteria; kingdom Bacillati; phylum Actinomycetota; class Actinomycetes; order Pseudonocardiales; family Pseudonocardiaceae; genus Haloechinothrix; species Haloechinothrix sp. LS1_15. Next base: position 136,178 of record NZ_WBXM01000012.1, read on the forward strand.
ACAAGGTGAACAGCAACCGCTACCGCGCCTACCAGCGCCAGACCGACCGGGAGATACCCGTGGTGGTGCTGACCCCGTCGGGCTGACGGGGGCCACCCACCAGGGTGGCTCGCGGCAGCCCGAGCATGACGCAACGCCAACACCCAGGGGCCACCACCCCCTGGGGGCAGCACCACCACATCCCCACCAACACAGCGGTGGTGCTGACCCCGTCGGGCTGACGGGGGCCACCCACCAGGGTGGCTCGCGGCAGCCCGAGCATGACGCAACGCCAACACCCAGGGGCCACCACCCCCTGGGGGCAGCACCACCACATCCCCACCAACACAGCGGTGGTGCTGACCCCGTCGGGCTGACGGGGGCCACCCACCAGGGTGGCTCGCGGCAGCCCGAGCATGACGCAACGCCAACACCCAGGGGCCACCACCCCCCTGGGGGCAGCACCACCACATCCCCACCAACACAGCGGTGGTGCTGACCCCGTCGGGCTGACGGGGGTCACCCACCAGGGTGGCTCGCGGCAGTGGGTGGGCTGAGTAGTTTCCCTCATCCTGCTCGGTTTCCGTGTCACACCGGCAGCGCGCACTGCTAACCTGCCGGTATCCGATCGGTGAGAAGGGGATCACGGTGAGCGACTTCGAGGTGGATACCGCGCAGCTTCGCGCGGCGGCCCGCACGACTCGGGAAGCATCGGAGGAGGTCGCCGGCCTCGATCTCGGCGCGGCACTGGCAGACTTGGCCACGGCGCTTCCCGGCTCCCGTGTCGAGCAGGAGGCGTCCGCGCTCGCCAAGCACTGGGATGACGAAGCGGGCGCGGTCGCCCAGCTGCTCGCGCAGCGCGCGGACCGGCTCGAGTCGGCGGCCGAGGACTACGACGCGGAAGATCGCTCGAACGCCGGCGACCTCGACGCGCTCCTGCCAGGCGGGGAGCAGGAACCTCGCTGATGACCGCCTGGTCGGACGTCCTGCGGTGGAGCCCCGGCGCGCTCGACTCGGCGGCGGATGCGCTGACCACGCGGCGCAAGTCGCTGACGAACGTACTGGCTACTATCGAGGACGGTTCCGCGCCGCGCGACTGGCGGGGCGACGCGGCCGAGGCGGCCGACCGGTCCCTTCGGCAGCGTCGGGACGACTTGGAGACGCTCGTCACCGGCATCGCATCGATGGTCGACGCGCTGGACGCGGCGAGCGAAGCCGTCGCGGCGGTGCTGCACGCGGTGGACGAGGCTGACGGGCTCGCCCAGCATCACCAGTTCCGCATCACCGAGCAGGGCCGCGTCCTGGATGTGGCGGTGGACCTGGGGAACACACCCGAGGATGTGGTGCGGACGCGCGCCGCGGTCGAGGCAGAGCTGGAGGACCGGATCGCGCAGATCCTCCGGCGCGCCGCCGAGATCGACGACGATCTCGTCACCGCCATGGCGCGGCTGACAGGCGACGGCGGCGCGACCGGCCCCGCCGCATACCTGGATGCGTTGAACGAGAAACTGTGGGGCGATGCCCCGTCGCCCCCACTCAGCGGCTCGCCCTCCGAGATCGCGGCCTGGTGGGCCACGTTGAGCGACGGCGAACGCGAGTGGTTGATCACCAACCGGCCGGAACGCATCGGCGGTATGGACGGACTGCCGATCACCGCGCGGAGCGAGGCCAACATGCTGCGGCTGCCCGTGGAACGCGAGCGCCTGGACACCGAGCTCGACGAGCTGCGTGCCGAGCGGGAGGACCTCTTCGCGTGGCAGTGGTTGCGGGACCGCCAGCTCAGCAGCGAGATCGCCCAGATCGAGGCGAAGCTCGACTCGCTGGATGCGGTCGAGGACATGATGGCCGACGAGAATCGTACTCTGATCACCTTGGATCTCGACGGCGAACGCGCGCGAGCGGCCATCGGTAGCGGTGACGTGGACACCGCCGAGAAGGTCTCGGTGTTCACCCCGGGCATGAACTCCACCGTCGATGGGAACCTGGCTCGCTATGTCGAGGAGATGGAGCAGGTTCAGGAAGAGGCGCAGGACATGCTTGACGACGATCCGTTCACCAACGGCCAAGAGGTCGCTTCCGTGGTGTGGCTGGACTACGAACCGCCGCTGGTGGAGGTCCCGGAGCTCCTCGCCGGAGCCGAGAGGGCGCGCTTCGAGGAGGGCGCACAGCGGCTGGCGCCCTTCCTGGACGGTTTGCAAGCCAACCGGGACGGCGACACCCCGATGCACCTCACCGCTGCAGGACACTCCTACGGCAGCTCGACGACGGGGCTCGCCCTCCGGGAAACGTCAGCGGCCGATGCGGCGTTGTTTCACGGCTCTCCCGGTGTCGGCTTTGTCACCCCTGATCCCACCGCAGGCGAAGGGCATCTCGACAGCGACAGCGGCGAGGAGGTGTGGACCGACAGCCACCAGATGCAGGTCCCCGAAGGAAGCCTGTACAACCTGTCCAACGAGGATGACTTCGTCTCCAACATCGGCTGGCATGGCGTCAACCCGAGCCTGGATAGGCACATCACCGAGCTGTCCACCGAGGATGCCGTCGCAGCCGACGGCACGGAGCTGCACCGTACCGAGGGGCATACCAGTTACGTCGAGCTCCGCGATCCCGGCGATGAATCGCTGTCCACCAGCGAGTACAACTCGGCAGCCGTCATCGCCGACAAGACCGATCTGCTGATTGAGCAACCACGATGATCACGTGCTTGGCAACCCGCCTGCGCCAGACGCTGACTGTCCTCGCCGCTGTCATGGCGCTGGTACTGGCTGGCTGCAGCGACGCTTCCGACTACATCGGCCAGCCCGGCGACACCGAGGAGCACGATATGAGCCTCGACGAGCAGTTCCATGAGCTGATGCAACGGCCCGACATCGAACAAGCCGTGGCCCACTACGACGAGATGCTCACCGACATCCGCCCCGCCCTACGCGAGGTCGCCGACCTGCCCGAATGGCAACGCCGCGACGGACGTGGTTCTCAACCCGGTTGCAGTCGATCATTCCCCGACATCGGCGTCTGGGACGCCGAGAACCGGTTCATGGACCGCTGGCACGCAAAAGGCCCCATCACCGACGAGAATTGGTCGGCTGCGGTCGACGCCGTCCACCGCATCGCAGGAGACTACGGGTTCGACACCGTAACCCAAGACATCAACCACGGCGGCCGCAAATCCCACAAAATCACCGACAACTACGGCGCCGAACTCTCCCTCAGCACCGAGGGATACACCACCATCCGAGTGTTCACCGGCTGCCACCTCAAGCCCGACGCCAAAAACCACGGCCAACCCCGACCCCGACCAGAACGCACCACAGGCCCGGCCACCGAGACGGGGTGACCCGGCATCAGACGAGGACGGGCGGCTTACTTCGCCTTCTGGGACTGGCCCCTAATGGTGCGCAGTTCCGGGCGCTCGCACGGGCAGCGGTCCTCCGGGATCGGCACGGCGAAGATGGTTGGCCCGCCCTGCAGTCCGGTGCAGATCTGCTCGTGGCCCTGCACGAGCTGCTCCCAGAGCGCGGTCTCATCCGACAGCTCCATCTCGGAATTGCCGGTGGCTTCGCGTAGCTCGGTGGCGAGCCAGCCGATGACCTCCTTCGTCCCGTTCAGTGCACTGTGAAAGTTCGAGCGCTGTGGCTGCGCCTGGGACATCTGGGACTCGTCGATGTGCCCGTGGTAGTGGCACTGGGACTTCTCGCGGGCCATCCACCTCTCCTTGTCAGCTCACCGTCAGCTCACCGGATCCCCACGAGCACCATAACCCTTCGCCGTGACACGGCGTGCAGCCGTGACCAACCTGTGGCGTGGGAGGCTTCCATTCTGCGTAGGAGACCGCGATCACGGGGAGATCGCCACCGCTCGATGCCGAGTCCACTACGCGGTACTCGGGCTCCTTCGATCAACGCAGGAACTCTCCGCGCGGCAGCATCAGGTGTCCAACGGATGGCGCCACCGCAATCGCTTGAAACGCGCGAAGCCACGGTCCGCACTGAGCCAAGTGGCGTTGTTCTCCAACGCGTACGCGGCCAGGTACGCGTCAGGCACGTCGCTGCCTCGCGCATCGATGTCGGCGACAAGCTGGCGGAACAGTGACCAATGCCGTTCACCGGCGGACAGTCGCATCACGCTCGGGGCCGCCAGAATCGCCTCGACGGCTTCCCACGCGTCATCCGGGCTCGTCGGCTCGACGAAGATCCGCCGGTTGGTTGTTACCCGCACGAACCCGCTCAGCACCAGATCGGGAAGACCGAGGGGTTCGTCATCGTTGGCCAGCCGTTCGACCAGTGGCTTGTAATCCTGATGTTGGGTGAGGTCGGCACGGTGAGCGTGCACGAGGACGTTGACATCAACGCAGTTCATCGACCGATGCGCCCTCATCCATGGCCTCGGCGACTGAGGCGTTCGAGCTAAGATCCACGCCCGGCCGTAATCCACCCGACCCCAGCGGCCGGATAACGTAGCGACCACCGACTTGCTGGTCAGGCGGGTGTAAGCCACGCCGCACCGCGTCCTCCAGTACGGCCGCTACAGTGCGCCCGGAACGAGCCGCCCTCGCTTTCACCTCACGGTATAGATCATCGTCGATCCGGATGGTGGTACGCACAGTGTCATCTTAGCATCAAGTGGGAGCATCACGATGTCGTGCGAGGCGCCCACGGCGGGTGAATCACGCTCAACAGGCGATGGGCGCTGGATCGGTTACGCACCGAACGCGAGGGCGGTGGCAGCGTGACGGAGCGCCTCGCTCGCCTGGAACGGGAAGTGTTCCAGCGCACCTCCTGACAGGAAGACAGCGCTCACGGCGTCACGGCGCTTACAGCACAGCCACCGACAGCGCCTGCGCGGCCTCGCTTCCCAGGGCATG